>JAYEKN010000137.1 GCA_034661015.1 Candidatus Cloacimonadota bacterium | reverse complement strand
TAGAAAAATTTTATCAGAATCTAATCCAAATTAAAAAGAAAAACAAAGCACTTTGGAACGGAATATCAGGAGGAAAATTATTAAGAATAAATTCATCTGATGATGAAAATATTTTTGCTTTTATCAGAGAAAAAAACGGGAATAAAATATTTGCAATTTTTAATTTTTCCGGTGAAAACCAAAATATAACTTTTAAAGGGGATAAATTTATTGGAGAATTTATAGATGCATTTTCTGGAGAAGAAATAAAGTTTTCAGCAAATGAAAAACTTGAACTTAAGCCATGGGGATATTTTGTTTTTGAGGGGAAATAAAAATAATAAATAGCCGCGAATGCGCGAATAATAATAAAATAGAACTTATTTTACTTACATCAAATGAGTGAAGTATAATTCGCGTAAATTAGCGATATTAGCGGCTAACAAAAAATACCTATAAATTATGAAAAAACTTTACTCACTAACTTTCATTTTATTTTTTTTCATCTCAAACATTTATTCGCAATCAGGTAGTATAAGGGTTTCTGGAAAAATCACAGATTCAAATACGGGTTCAATAATTAAAAATGTAAACATAAGGATAAAGGGAACTAATGTAGGTAGTGTTTCATTTAAAAACGGTCATTATTCGTATCCCCTCTACCAACCCCGTCTTGAATAAATTTTTTATTGATAGTATTTTTGCATATTCTGGGATAGTACTTTCTTTGCTATTCTGATTTTTGTGGTTTCCAATTTTGAGGTAGGAGTTCATTCAGTTTATTTGCTTTGTGTTCCGGTATTCTATCCAATACATTTTTTAGCCAGTCAAAAGGATTAATGTCATTTCTTTTGCATGTTCCAAAAAAAGAATAAAACATGGCAGCCCTTTGAGCACTTTCATGAGAACCGGCAAAAAGATAATTTTTCCTTCCCAGTGCATTTGGCCTTATTGCATTTTCAACTAGGTTGTTGTCTATTTCAAGGGTTCCGTCATAGAGGTATGCCATCAGGTTGTCCCACCTGGGAATTGTATAACGCAGGGCTTCACCCATTGGGCTTTTAGGAAGGTGTTTGGATAAATTATCGATCATCCATTTACTTAGTTCATTTAATATTGGCAAGGAATGTTCAAGGCGTATTTCTTTACGTTCATTGGTTGATAATTCCATGTTTTTTGCAAAGCGTTCAATAGCATACAACTTTTGTATTTTCAATAATACATCTTTAGCAGCTTTATCATAGTTCAATGCCTTTTCAAAATACCTGCGTGCATGTGCCCAGCAATTGAGTAATGTAATATGTTCTTTTTTTCCAAACCAGTCGTAAACACTATATCCGTCACTTTGAAGATATCCCTTAAAATCTTTAAGCATTTGTTTTGGGCCTTCTCGTCCACGGCCTTTCCGGTAATCGAATAGTACGGCATTTTGTATTGGTGAGTTGTATACCCAGTAATACCCTTGATGGCATTTGCCTTTGAGTCTTTTATCCAGTACCTTGATAGGCGTTTCATCAACCTGCAGATAACCCTGTCTAAGTACCAGTTGTTTTTGTTTTTCAAACAAAGGTGCCAACAATCTGGATATTGCATCCTGCCATCCATTTATTGTATTGGAAGGTATGCGGACATTTTCTCTTGCAAATCGTTGTATCTGGCGATAAATAGGTAAATGATCTACATACTTATCTATGATTATCTGCGCCAATAAGCCAGAACCCGCTATGCCTTTTTCAATGGGAAAAACCGGCAACTCTGCTATAACTCCTTTAAAATTTAGAGACTCATTATCTTCCGGCTTAATATATTTGGGGCGGATAAATCTTTTTATAAAAAGTTTGGCAGGAACAAGTTCCAGTTGGTCTGTTACTTCTTTGCCAATGTACTTCATACCGGAGGTATCTTCTTTGGGTTCAATAATAATTTCTTCTACAGGTAAGTGATCGGGTAAAGGCAAACGGCCAGGATGATTTTTTCTTTCCTTCTTTTTACGTGTGTAGCTTATTTCTTCTGTCTTTTCAGGCTCTGGCTTTGTTTGCTCAACATCGAAAGGCAATTCCATTTGATTGTGATTCTCATTTGATATAAAACGCTCTCGCTTGACACCAAATAACAAACGGGTGAGTTGATCAATCTGGAACTGCATCCTGCTTACTTTAGATTCAAGGGATACATTTTGAGTTTCAAGATTGGTGTATTTATTTTCAAGGTTGGTGTATTTATTTTCAAGGTTGGTATGTTCAATTTCAAGACTGGTATTCTGCCCTTGTAATTTTTTCGTAGCTACTAACAGCTCATCAAAATTCATATTTTCCAGCTCATTTAACATGAAGTAAAAGTACTGAAAATACAGGTGTTGTAGATGAAAAAACACTTGTATTTATCAACATTTTTTCTGGATAAAAATGTCCCTAAATATTTGGATTATACGATTTTCTTTTTTCAATGTTTTTAATGCTTAAACCATCTATAAGCATTACTATTTGGGTATAACTTAATACTATGCTTCCTACTTCTACATCATAATTGGGAAGTTCAAAAGTGCCTTCCTCCAATCGTTTATAATATAATGCAAAACTAACCCCTTGCCAGTGCAGCAATTTAATTTTGTCTCGCCGTTTATTAATAAAGATAAACACATCTCCATTACAAGGATTACTCTCCAAGGTGTTTTGTATGAGTCCTGATAAGCCGTCGAAACTTTTTCGCATATCAGTTGGCTGACTGTACAAGTGAAATTTGTTGCTTGAGGATAAAGTAAACATTGCCTTATATACTGATTATGGTTTTTAACTGGGCTATATCTATACAAGGCGGACAACTTACCTTCACCCCATTGGGGTAGGTTATTTCTATTTGTTCAATCTCCAAAACATCTGGTTCAATAGTTTTGGATACTTCAACAGGAATAAAAGTTTTGACGGGTTTTTCCCGGGAGAACTTTGACAGTCCTTTCTCTTTTCTAAATTTTCTCAGCCAATAACTGAATGTGGAGGTGGTCAATTTTTCCCGCTTACAAAATTGATATTGGGATAATCCGCTTTCACGCCATAATGCTATGGACCGATACATTTGCTCTTTGCTGTATTTCTGATTTTTTTGCATGGGGCAAATGTAGCCACGGTCAAATCAAATTACAAGACGGGATTAGTAGAGGGGATACCATAATTCTACATTTTAAATTTCTTTTAATAATAATGATGAATTTAAAATTATAAATGTAAAATGTAGAAAAATCTGAAATCTTAAATCCATACGGACTCCTTTCAGTTGTCCATACGGATTCCTTTCAGTTATCGGTGTTCGATATTCGATATTCTTTGATTTTGCTTATTCCCCCTTCCCAGCGACTAAAAGGAGTCCGTATGGAACTTCCCCCAGTGGGGGAAGGAGTTAGATTGTGCAAGATTTCTAACTTATTATTTCTTTGATATTTTGTATGAACTTTTACTGTTTG
>JAYEKN010000136.1 GCA_034661015.1 Candidatus Cloacimonadota bacterium | reverse complement strand
AATGTAGGTGTAATTCCCTGATATGTCGGATTTTTCACCATTCGTACTTTTTTTCCGTTCTTAATCTCCCAACCGATTTCAGCCGTAAATTGGAAATTCAAACGGCGTTGGTCAATACTCCACGTTTTATTATTCTCCAGATAAATTCCATCTTTTGTATCAGAAATTAAATCTTTCAAAGAACCCTTGCCGGGCATAAGTGAAATATTTATCATTCGGATCATGGGAATATTACCGAATCCGTCCGCACGGTTGCAACCTCTACTCCGATTTTCGCCGACCACATGAGCAAGTTCACGATTAGTAAGATACATTTTATACAAACCATCCTGAATTATATGATAGCGTTGAGCCCGAACTCCATCATCATCATAACCAAAGGTAGCCAATCCGGTTGGAACTGTGGAATCAGCGACAACATTTACGATAGAAGAGCCGTAATGATAATCATGATAAAGATCGGTTGTGATAAAACTACGTCCGGCATAATTTGCTTCCATTCCGAGCACACGATCGAGTTCGGAAGGATGCCCGATAGATTCATGGATCTGCAAAGCAAGTTGCCCACCACCGATGATAATATCTTTATCAGCGACAGGACAATCCGGTGCAGACAACAAGGCAACAGCCTCTTCGCGGATTTGGGCTGCATGCCCGGGAAGATCAAGGCTATTTATTAGTTCATAACCCATCTGAGCATTCTGCCCTCCGTGTGCTTCCGGATATGATCGAACTTGTACTTCCGAGCCTTCGACTGCCGTGGCAGAGCTGGCACAACCGCTTCGTAAAAATATCTGTTCAATATTTGAACCTTCCGAATTTGCAAACCACTGATGTTCACGCCAAAAACTCATAGAAGCACGGGAAATTTTAATTTTGCTGTTTTCTCTTAAAATTTTATCCACTTTGAAAAGGAGTTCGAGCTTATCTTCAAGTGAAACTTTGAAAGGGTCAATCAAATAAGGTGAAGTCCAGATGTCATTATAAACAGGTTCGGGAGCCAATCGCACACTATCTTTTCGCAAGGTTGCAGATGCTTTTGCCACTTCCACAGCTCGAGCAGCAATCTTCTTGACTTCAGGTTTCGTCAGTGAGGAACTTGAAGCAAATCCCCAAGAACCATTTGCTATCACACGTATCCCAAATCCGAGACTGTTGGAATTATTCACAGAATCAATCTCGCCGTTTTTAACACTGATAATTTGATTTTGATTAGCGATAATTCGTATGTCGGTGTATGATGCTCCGCTACTTCTTGCTACATTTAGAGCTAATTGTAAATATTCGTTCATTGTTCCTCCGATATTAACATTAAATTTTGAAATCATTAAATCGGTTAAACTTTTTCTATGTCAATAAAAGTGGAAATGATACAAGCAGAATTCCCTTGCTTCGGTGCTCATAAATCCAGATAAAATAAAAAAGTGCCCACCTAAAAGGTAAGCACTTTTCTAAATAGTGTCTATCCGTAAAGTAGCCTTTTCGAGACGTCACGGACCATTCCGTGACGAATTGGAAAATTATCCATTAAGTTAATTAGCGTTATATTTGTGAGTTGGAAAATATTAAGTCAAGTTCAAAAAAACGGAAATTAACTCAAGATTTCCCTTTACGGATAGGCTCTAATTAAACTGATTTTTTCGATTATTCTTTTTTAGAATAATTCTCGATCATTTTACTAACAGTTTCAGCTAGGGTGGAAGGGATTTTTTCCTTATTCAAAAATCCTTGCATGATATCAATCGGTAATGGGAAGACAATTGTAGAATTCTTTTCTGCAGAAATTTCCGTAAGGGTTTGCAAGAATCTAAGTTGGATAGAAGCTGTGTTTTTACTAAGTATATCAGCTGCTTGTGATAGTTTTTTGGAAGCTTGAAATTCACCTTCTGCGTGAATGATCTTTGCTCTTCGTTCCCGCTCTGCTTCGGCTTGTTTTGCCATTGCTCGTTGCATCGTCGAGGGGAGTTCAACATCTTTAACTTCTACCACACTGACTTTGACTCCCCACGGGTCGGTTAATTCATCAATAACCGATTGTAATTCACTACTAATTTTTTCACGATGGGTGAGCAGGTCGTCCAAATCGGATTTACCAAGTATATTTCTCAGGCTTGTTTGAGCGATTTGGGAAGTTGCTAATATGTAATTCTCCACTTTGACTATCGCATCTTCCGGATCGATAACTCGGAAATATATGACAGCATTAACTTTTACCGGAACATTGTCTCTCGTGATAATATCTTGAGGGGGAACATCCATAGTTACGGTTCTTAACTGAACTTTCACCATCTTATCAATGAATGGGATCAAGAGAAAGAGTCCGGGACCTTTTGCCCGCAGTAATCTGCCAAGCCTAAATACTACACCACGTTCATATTCTTTTACTATTCGTATTGCTTTGAACAAAATTATTACAGCCAAAACTATAATAATTGATACAAGATTAACCATAATTGTATCCTCCGATGCATTTATTTTAATATTTGTTTATTATCCAAATGCGATTATTCTGTCAAACATTATAAAAAAATAAATGAATTTCTTGCAATGATTTTCTCGATTTGTAATATTTATTTCAAATGGCAACGAGCAAAACTAACAAAACGAGCATGCAATTTTTATTGTTAGTTTTGTTCGTAATTGTTCGTTGCTTATAGTCAAAAATAAATTGTTTTAGGAGAAATTATTGTGAAATATACTTTTATTGGGACAGGCTCTTGCGTTCCGAATGAGAATAGGCTATCATCAGGGGGAATTCTTGAGATTGCAGGGAAACTCATTTTGATTGATTGTGGAACCGGCATCCTCCACAATATCCCCAAAGCAGGATATGATTATTGCGATATTGATATGATTTGCATAACCCATTTACACCTGGACCATATCAACGATTTTGCAGCTCTTTTATTTGCATTTCGAAATGATCCTGATTGCAAAAGAAAAGAAGATCTTTTCGTGGTGGGACCAGATGGGTTTGAAGATTTTTACAACAAAATGAAAGATGCCTATGGCAAATCTATTCGGATCGAAAACTTTGATATAAAGATCAGGGAAGTGAAAAAATCGGAGTTTGAATTTGCGGGAATAGCAATTTCTACCGAGAAAACTTTTCATACAGATGAGAGTATCGGTTATCGTTTTGAATTTAACGAAAAGACATTTTGTGCTTCCGGAGATACGGGGTATCATGAAAATGTTATCAAGTTGTGTAAAAATGCCGATCTTGCCGTGCTGGAATGCTCTTTACCTGAAGAGAAATGTATTGATATTCACCTTAATCCCAAAACAGCCGGGCAAATTGCAGAAAGTGCCGGAGTGAAAAAATTGCTATTAACACATTTATATCCGGTTATGGAAAATTATCCCATTGTCAAAAAATGTAAAAAATATTTTTCCGGTGATATTCAGGTAGCGGAAAATTTTCGGAAATATGTTTTTTAGAATTTATC
>JAYEKN010000135.1:6719-16114 GCA_034661015.1 Candidatus Cloacimonadota bacterium | reverse complement strand
TTGGTGAAGATAGACTTCGCAGCAAATGGTGGGACCCTATTGTTAACGATATGGTCTTAAATTCCGAATCAATCCCTGAAATTGATTATAACAATCGCACGCGTGAAACAGGTTCTGAATATGTAATTATTTGCCCTGATGATGCTGACTTTATTGAATGGGCAGATTCTATCAGAGTATTTCGCACAATGCAGGGAATCTCTTCCGAGATAGTTACTACTGCCGATATTGGTGGAAATAACGCCAATTTGATTGAAAATTATATTGATGATGCGTATGACAACTGGGATATTCCACCGGTTGCCGTATTGATTCTCGGTGATTATGGAACTACCGGAAATACAGTTATCTCTCCTACCTGGAATGGATATTGTGTTTCTGATAATGTGTATGCTGATGTGGACAATGATGATCTTCCCGATGTTATTCTAGCGAGGATCACTGCCCGAAACTCTGCTGAACTCGACAATATGATTTGTAAGTTCATTGATTATGAACGTAGTCCGCCGGTTAGTCAGGATTTTTATGATCATCCCATAACTGCCTGCGGTTGGCAGACTGAACGCTGGTTTCAA
The DNA here is from genome assembly GCA_034661015.1 of Candidatus Cloacimonadota bacterium. NCBI lineage: Bacteria > Pseudomonadati > Candidatus Cloacimonadota > Candidatus Cloacimonadota bacterium. Next base: position 15,539 of record JAYEKN010000135.1, on the reverse strand, counting down.
ATATGTGCGGAAACCGTTGGCGGCTTTTGGCATAATGAGCTCGGAAAAGATCAAGTTAGGATTAATGCGGTTTACGGTGGAAATCCGAACACAGATCCGTGGTCAACTGCTATGAACACAAGCACGATTCTAAATTATTTTGGTCCGAATGGGCTTGGATATATTCCAGCCACACCCGCTGAACTTGGTGGATTCTATGGTGGAACAGCAAATGATGTGAACAATGCAATCAACGGCGGTGCTTACATGATCTTGCACCGTGATCATGGCGGAGTGAGTGGTTGGGGAGAACCAAATTATGGAATTAGCGATCTTAGTGGCTTGAGTAACGATTTGCTTGTCTTTGTTTTTTCGATAAATTGTCTAACCGGAAAATTCAATGCTCCCGGACAATGTTTTGCAGAAGCAATGCACAGAATGCAGCACGGTGCTCTTGGCATTATCGCTGCCTCTGAAGTCTCGTATTCCTTTGTGAATGATACTTATGTTTGGGGGATGTTAGACAATATGTGGCCTGATTTTTTGCCCAATTATGGTTCTTATCCCGAACCGCGTGGAATCTTACCCGCATTTGCCAATGCAGCTGGTAAATATTTTTTGGAACAATCCAGTTGGCCCTATAATACAAACAACAAGGAAGTAACTTACTATCTTTTTCATCACCATGGTGATGCATTCTCAACTGTATTTACCGAAATGCCACAATATCTATCCGCAGAACATGATTCGGTAATCTTAAGTGGTGCGGATTTTTTTACGATAACCGCCACGGATAGTTCGTTCATTGCCCTTTCCGTTGATGGAGAAATATTGGGAACAGCAGAAGGGACCGGTGCTCCGGTAGAAATCGCAATCGAACCGCAAATTCCCCCCACAGTAGTTGATCTCGTTATAACGAAACAAAATTATTATAGATATGAAAAGCATATTCCTGTAGTTCCAATAAATGGACCTTATGTAAAATACTATTCTCACGAAATAGATGATTCGGCTGGCAATAACAACGGGCTCGTGGATTATGGAGAATTGATTAGTTTGAGTATGGGAATATTTAATGTGGGAATTGACGAAGCTTTAAATGTAGTAGTAGAAATAACAACTTCGGATGAATACATCACTATAATAGATGGTTTACAAAATTACGGAGATATTGCTCCATTTGAAATAATAACGCTGATAGATGCTTTTTCTTTTGAAGTGGATGAAATAATTCCGGATGAGCATATCGTTGAATTTGAAGTGAATGCCAGTTGTGGAGATTCTACTTGGACAAGCAGTTTCGACATTGAATGCCATGCTCCTATCCTCGAATATGGTGATTATACTATTTCCGACCCTGCTCCCGGGGGGAATGACAACCAAAGGCTTGATCCCGGTGAAACTGTGGATTTTAATATTCAAGTAAATAATATCGGAACATCAAATTCAAATAATGCGATAGGCATATTATCGTCTAATGACCCGTACATAACAATAAATAACGCGGAAAATAATTACGATACTATTTCCGCACAGGATAGTGCAGTAAGGAGTTTCAGCGTTACCGCAGATCCTCAACCGCCAATTGGGCACCTTGCAAGTTTTACATTCGAGGTAACGGATGAAGTGGGTTATACCGCTTCAGGTGGGTTTGAACTGTTTATTGGTGGAGTCCCATATTTGGTAATTGATTTAGATGAAAATACGAGTTCCGGCCCAATTATTGTCGAAACAATGGAGAATATTGGCATAAATGGAAATTATCTAACAAGTTTCCCCACCTTTGATTTGGATCAATATTCATCAATTTTCGTGTGTCTTGGTATGGGTGATGATTCTTACGACCTGAGCGATGCACAAGGACTGGATCTTGCCTGGTATTTGGCTGATGGCGGAAATTTATATATGGAGGGCGGAAATACATGGTTTTCTGGAAATGTAACAACAGTTCACGGCATGTTTGGTATAAATGCAACAGCAGAAGGTTCTAATGATTTGAATACAATTCTCGGACAGGATGGTTCTTTTGCTCATGGAATCAGTTTTAATTATTCCGGTGAAAATATTTCGATAGATCACATAGAACCGGAAAATGATGCTGTGCAGATATTTATGAATGAAAGCCCATCTTACGGATGCGGAGTTTCCAATGCTCCGGGGATGTATAAAACTGTGGGAATTTCTTTTGAATTTGGGGGAATTCTAGCTCCTTCCACGCGAGAATTATTAATTACAAAATACCTCACATTCTTCGATATAATTCAGGGAGAATCAGGAACTATTGAGGGAACCGTAACCTTGTCCAACGGAAGCGGAAATGTGGAAGATGTTGTGATCGAAGTATGCGGATTCCTCACAAATCCGGATTCGGACGGTAATTATTCTCTTGAAATTGATCCGGGAATCTATGAGGTAACAGCATCTTTAGAAGATTATGAATCACAAACAATCGAAAATGTAATTGTTTTTGTTGATCAAACTACTTCTAATATTGATTTTATTTTAGAATCATTATCAGCAAATGGTGAAGTGAAAATTACAACTTTAAACGGAAATTTCCCCAACCCGTTTAGCCACTCAACCCAAATTTCATTTAGCCTACAAGATCCTTCCCACGTAGAATTATCCATTTTCAATATCAAGGGGCAATTGGTAGCACGGCTGCTCAATGACGATCTCGCTGGTAACGAAGTCTATAGTTTTGCTTGGGATGGAACAAGCAACGGAAAACCGGTTGGAGATGGGATTTATTACTATATATTTAAAACTGATGATAAAAAAATTGTCAGGAAAATGATCCTGATGAGATAATTGTGATAAAACGCAATGGGAAAATCTTGAGTTAATCCGCCGGCTGGCGGATTGACTTAGGATTTTCTCGAAATTTTCTATTCTCACTGATTTTTCGTTTGGTTTTAATATGAAAATAAATATCGTTGCAATTAAGGATGATTGCATTACGGAATAAAAGTGTGGGAGAATTTATGCCGATTTCTACTGAGCAAATTCAGACTTTAGAAGAAGCTAAAATAAAAATCAAACAAAGCAGAGACAATTTCCGCACTCTCTTCGATAGCATTAAAAATCTTATTTTTATTCTTGACAGAAAAGGAATAATTCTGAAGGTAAATAAAATTGTGCCCGACATGCTCGGTTATAGCGAAGAAGAGATTGTCGGACAAAATGTCATTTTCCTCTATCCCCAAGACCAAAGAAAAGAAACGGAAAGTATCTTGGCTGATATGTCATCCGTTGATATACAAACTTGCAGAATTCCGCTTATTACCAAAGGGCGAATTCGCGTTTATGTTGAAACAACAATTAATACGGCAATCTGGAATGACAAAGAAGTATTGTTGTGGATCTCCCAAGATATTACCGAGAAAACTATTATTGAGAGAATGAGAGAAGAGGCGAGAAAAAGAGCTATAATTATCAAAGAAATTACCATTGCTGCGAATAGAATTGACAACTTGGCAGAACTTAGTGAGATCATTCTTGATCGAACTTTGGAATTTCTCGATTTCGAGAGAGGTGGGATTTATCTTCGTAAAGAAAATGCAGACGTTGCAGAAATTTTTTATTCTAAGAATATTGATTATAAATTGATGAAAAAAGTGAGAAAGATAAATATTCACGAAGAACCACACCTTTCGGTTTTTGGAACACAAAAGGCGATCATCCTTGGAAATTACGCTGAAATTCGTCCGTATATTTCGCAAAAATATGGTATCAAAGCTTTGGTAAGCATCCCCCTCATTGCCGGTAAAGTTGTTATTGGTGCTTTGACTATTATGAAAAACAGTGAATATCAATTCTCTGATTTTGAAAGAAATACCCTGATCACTATTGGTCAAGAATTGGGAAATGCTATAAAAAAAATGCAATATCGCCAACAATTACAGGAATCACGCGATAATCTGGAAAAACGGGTGAAGGAAAGAACAAAAGATCTGATTACACTTACTCATAAATTGCAAAATGAAGTCTATGAAAAGAAAAAGGCAGAAGAAAAATATCGCAATCTTTTTGAAAATGTGGGTGAATGTATTTTGTTTTTGAATCCTGACGAAAAAATACTTATGGTCAATAAAACTTCTGAAAAAATATTTGGTCTAAAAAAACGAAGTATAATCGGAACAAAATTTGATAAATTTGTAGATGCAAAAAATCTCTCAAAGGTAAAAAATCACACAAGTATCAGTAAAAAAGGGAGAAAATCTACTTACGAAATTGAAATCATCAGGCCCGATGGAGAAATCAGAAATATCGTAGTTACTGCCACCCCACAGTATGATAAAAAATCGGTATTTATCGGCACACTCGGCATTTTTCGGGATATTACAGAACAGAAAATTGCCGAAAAAAAATCAAAAGAGCTTGAGTTGAAAATGTTTTCTCAATCCAAAATGGCTTCACTCGGAGAAATTGCCACTGGCATAGCTCACGAGATAAATCAACCCCTGTTTTATATTAATACGATTATTCAAACGCTTCTCGAAGATTTTGAACTAAATGATGTGGATAAAAAAGACGCTATTCAAGGACTTCAAAATAGCGAAATCCAAGTTCAAAGAATAGTGAGTATTATCCAGCATTTGCGAATATTTGGCAGAGCAGATGACAAATATACTGTTGACGTTAATCTGAATGAAGTAATGGAAAATTCTTTGCTAATTCTTGGCGAAAAATTTAAACATCATCAGATTAAATTAAACAAAAAGATTGAAAAAGATTTACCGGATGTTCAAGCCAACCCAAATCAGATGGAACAAGTGTTTCTAAATCTGTTCCAAAATTCCATTCACGCTCTGGAAAAAAATGAGACTGATGCGGAAATAGAAATTTCGATTACTAACGATTTTCAGGAAAATTGCATTATTTTAAACTTTAGTGATAACGGAATGGGAATTCCCAAAGAGATAAAAGAGCAAATCTTTGAACCTTTTTTTACCACCAAGGAGGTGGGAAAAGGTACGGGGCTCGGTCTTTCGATAGTTTATGGGATCGTAACAGATCATGGGGGTGAAATAACTTGTGAATCTGAAGTTGGAAAAAGAACAAATTTCCGGATAGTGTTTCCTGTAAAAAAAATTGATTAGTGGGTAATTAGTGTTTGTTCGTAAAGTCGGGATTCGACGCAGATGAACGCTGAAGAAAATGATTTACGCAAGATAAAAAATTTAATTATAAAAAGTGTAGTATCAGCCCTTATCAGCATAATCAGTGTTTATCTGCGTCGAATTACTTGCGGAGAATCATTGCAAAATTGTGAGTTTACGGACAGACTTTAATTAAGAAAAAAAACCCGCCGAAAACGACGGGTTCTATATTGGTACCAGAGGCCGGACTTGAACCGGCACAGGCATTAAAGCCCGAGGGATTTTAAGTCCCTTGTGTCTACCAATTCCACCACTCCGGCAATATAAAATGGAGGCGACACCCGGACTTGAACCGGGGAATAAGGATTTTGCAGACCCCTGCCTTACCACTTGGCTATGTCGCCAAAAAATGGAGCGGGAAACGGGATTCGGACCCGCGACGTCTACCTTGGCAAGGTAGAGCTCTACCACTGAGCTATTCCCGCAAATAGTGAGACGAAATTTCAATTCTCTTGTTTTTATGTCAAGAATTTTGGTTGAAGAAATAACTGATAACCGGTGATAGCCATTTTGCGAAGTTGTGATGTATTTGCTTCAAAAACTATAATCATCCGGGAAAGGGGAATAAACATGGAGGAACAAATAATATAGAGCTAATTCTCCAAGCCCCTAATCTAAACCTACCATCCCCAAATCCCTCAATGCTTCACTAAACCCATTATTTTGATTACTTGCTGTAAAAGAAAATAATTTTTTGAGTTCTTGGGGAGCATTTTCAACCATAAAGCTTCTTTCTGTCCAGTTGAGAAAATCAAGATCATTGTAATCATTGCCGATTCCGATCGTTTTTTCTTGCCGTATTCCGAGTATTTCACACAACCATTCTACCGCGTGTCCTTTGGAAACATTTTTGGGTAAGAATTCAATCCAAAGAGATTTTCCATCTAAAGGGGAAGTGGTTCGAATAATTTTGTATTGATAAAATTCATGTCTCAAATTATGATAAAGAGAAAGATTATCCGGTGCAATGACTATTATTTGGCTTGCTTCTTGGAAATTTTTGGGATTAAAACAAATAGGCGAACAGTATTCCCGATAGAGTTCGCATCTCCTGACAAAATCAGGATTATGATTGCCGGTAGAGTGAAAGACAAAATGGTGATTTTGGGGAATTGTTTTTTGTATTGAGAAATCAAAACCGTTTTCGACAAGAAAATCAGAGATGTGAATAACATTCTTTGTTTTTATTTGGTGTGAACGGATAATTTTTTTACTGCTCCATTCCATAATTCCGCTACCACATGAGAAAATCACATAATCAATGGGAAAATCGTCTCGGAGCACCTTGTGCAGAGAATAAAGACTTCGTCCTGTTGCAATAACCCTGAGGATATTTTGCTCTCCCAAATTGCAAAATGTTTGATAATCTATTCTGCTAACTGACTGGTTATTGTTCAACAGTGTGCCATCCAGATCAGTAATAACCATACTTTTATTTATCATAATAACACCAAAATTATCAGGAATCACATTTCAGTCAATCAAATCATTATTTTTTGCCTTCAGCGAATACGTAAGAACCGCATCGCCCTTTATAAGTCATCAACTTCCATCGCCTCTCGTTCCCATCCGTCAGCTGGCGGATTGGGAATGCATATTTTTTCCAAGCCCCAACTTGGCTGTTATTTCCAAATAGGAAACCAAATTTTATCCCATAAATTTTCCCACCACATTTTTTACCATCATAAATCCCGATGGATGGGACGTTGCAGATTTATTGGTTTTTGTTTGTAAATTCCAGTTTAGGTGCTAAATTTTTCGTCCATGTTGACAAACATATAAAATTGTGCCATCAATAACACAAAAACGGATCAATAAATTTCATAATGAAATCAAAATTCTTTCCAGTGATAAAATTTTATCCAATATTGGATTCTACCAATGTTTTTGCAAAAAAATTGCTTAAACAAAAAAGTAAGAAAAATTTTGTTATTGTTGCTCGTGAGCAGAAAGACGGCAAAGGCAGGTTGGGTAGAAAATGGGCGTCCTCAAAAGGGGGACTTTGGTTCACGATGGTTCTCGCAGGAAAACAGTATCAATCAAATGTTACTTTGCTAACAAGTATTGCTCTACACAAAACTATAAAAAGCATTTTCTCATCTGCTCCTTTATTCATCAAATGGCCGAATGATCTTTTTTGGAAAGATAAAAAAATTGCCGGCATTTTAACCTCATCTTCCCAAAATTCGACAATTATCGGAGTAGGATTGAATGTAAATCAAAAGCAAATGCCAAAAGAATTAGAAAAAATTGCCACAACTCTTTATATGGAAACAAGCAAAAAAATTAAACTTAAAAAAATCCTCAAACATTTTCTGCAAATTTTTGCGAATGATTTAAAATTGTATAAAAAAAATGGATTTGAACATTTCCAAAATTATTATAATGATTACAATTACCTTTTTGGAAAAAAGATTAAGGTTGAGCTCGGCAACGAGGAATTGCGGGGTGAAGTTACCGGCGTTTCCCCCAAAGGTGAACTCCTTGTAAATGTTTTGGGGAAAGTAAAAAAAATTATCTCTGCCGAGAAAATTGACATAATATCTCCTCATTAAAATTATTAAACCAGTGCCCCGGTAGCTCAGAAGGATAGAGCAGCGGTTTCCTAAACCGCAGGTCGTAGGTTCGATTCCTGTCCGGGGTACCATTTTAAAATAAATTATGAATAGCAAATAACGGATTTTATGAAATTGAGGATTTGATATGAAGATTAACGAAAAGAAATTTTATGATGCTCTGGAAAACATCTTTACCGGAGCAAAAGTCGAAGGAGATAGCGGATATGTTAATCTCCTTAAAATCAAAGAAAAATATTACCGGCAAATAATCAAAAAATTTAAATTTAAAATTTCCCAAAACAATCTGATCGAAGGTTTCAAAGAAGAATTCTTCGATAAACTGTATTCTTTCTTTGAGAAATATTTTTCCGAAAGCGGAAGCGTATATTTTGTGAAAACCGCAAACTGGCAAAGAGTTTACGAAAAAGTTTACACAGACAACAAAGATGTGGTTCTATTCTGGAAAACTCATATGCTTTACTATGTTAAATCCGATATTCTGTTCCAAAGCATAAATGTAGAAATTCAAGATGATAAAACCGGTGCAACGCATTATTTTTATTTTGATGTTGGTCATTTAAAGCAAAAACAGAATAACGAAAAATGAAAGATAATTTTCGAACACAAAGAAACAAAAATTGAGAAGTTAGATGATAACAAAGAAAGAAGAAATACAACTTAATTTTGATAATCTTTATCCGAACATCGATCTGCCTGAAACGTTATCTAACCTTTTCGGACTTCCGATAAAGAAAATAACAAAAGAAAGCGTAATCCTGCTGGACGGAGAAGATGAGAGAAAAATCAAAACCGATGTGAAACAAATGACGGAAGATGAGAGAATAGAATTTGTGAGATTATTGAAACCTCTGCTTTGGTGGGGAGAGTAAGCTGTTTTGGGAAAAGCTGAAACAACGACTAAAAGCCGAAGGAAGTGAGATCGTGACAAATTGTCACGGACTGAAATTAAAACCAAGAAAAATGGAAACAATGAAGAATAAGATATGAGCAAACAAAATAAAATCCAAATTTTCCAAGAGCAAAAAGTAAGAACTCATTGGGATGAAACTTTAGAAAAATGGTTTTTCTCCATTATAGATGTTGTGGCAATTTTAACCGAA
>JAYEKN010000135.1:0-6619 GCA_034661015.1 Candidatus Cloacimonadota bacterium | reverse complement strand
AGAATAAGATATGAGCAAACAAAATAAAATCCAAATTTTCCAAGAGCAAAAAGTAAGAACTCATTGGGATGAAACTTTAGAAAAATGGTTTTTCTCCATTATAGATGTTGTGGCAATTTTAACCGAACAAATAGATTATCAAGGAGCCAGAAATTACTGGAAAGTTCTTAAACATAGACTTGTGAAAGAAGGAAATGAAACGGTTACAAATTGTAACCGGTTGAAAATGCCGGCAGCAGACGGTAAAATGAGAAAAACCGATGTTGCAGATACAGAACAGATTTTCCGGCTAATCCAATCTATTCCCTCATCCAAAGCCGAACCGTTTAAAAGATGGTTGGCAAAAGTTGGCTATGAACGAGTTCTGGAAATTGAAGACCCCGAACTTGCCACGAAAAGAACGAGAGCTTTGTATAATGCCAAAGGATATAGTGAAGATTGGATAAAAAAAAGGATGAGAGGAATTACAATTCGCGATGAACTAACGGAAGAATGGCAAAACCGAGGGGTGAAAGAACAAAAAGAATACGCAATTTTAACAGCAGAAATCAGCAAAGCAACTTTCGGAATGACTCCGAGCCAATACAAAGAATTCAAGAGATTAAAACGAGAGAATTTAAGAGATCATATGACCGATCTGGAACTTATTTTTTCTATGTTGGGTGAAAGAGCAACAACGGAAATCACACAAACAGATAATTCAAAAGGTTTTAAGAAATTACAAAAAGATGCCAAAGACGGCGGAAAGATTGCCGGTGATGCCAAAAAAGCTTTGGAAAAGAAAACAAGGAAAAGCGTTAGCAGCAGTGAGAATTATTTAGAAGTTCCTGAAAAGCAAAAAAAAATCACAAAGAAAAGCCAATAAATCTATGAAAATATACTTAGAAATTTTCATCTCAAACGACAATTACAATAATTTCAGTAAATTGAATTTAATAAATTATTTATGTTTCTATTTTGGACGGTAATTTATGAATATAAAATCTTTGATTAATACACTTTGTTCGGAAAGAACAGAAACCGAATGGATAGAATTTAAAGCAAATTATTTTGATCCGCAATTAATTGGTGAATATATATCCGCTTTGAGTAATTCTGCTTGTTTATGTGAAAAAGATTATGGTTATTTAGTCTTTGGGGTCGAGAATAAAACACATAAAATAATCGGAACAAATTTCTTTCCTAAAACAGCAAAAGGGAAAGGAAATGAAGGATTGGAACCTTGGCTGACCCGTCTATTATTTCCCAGAATAGATATTAGTATCATTGAATACAACTACGAAAATAAGCATATCGTGATTTTCAGAATCGATCCAACTCAAAACACTCCGGTTAAATTTAAAGGAATAGCATATATACGAGTTGGAGAACACAAACATAAAATGTCCGAACATCCCGAAAAAGAACGAAAAATTTGGAATAAGAAAGAGAAATATGATTGGTCTAAACAAATTATCAAAGATGCTTCGGTAAATGATTTAGATGAAACCGCGATATCGATGGCTCGTAAACATTTTATCGAAAAGAATCCAAAATTAACTGAAGAAGTCGCTGAATGGAATACTATAGATTTTTTAAATAAAGCTAAAATTACAATCAGAGGAGAAATCACAAATACTGCAATAATACTACTGGGAAAACCAGAGTCGGAACATTTTCTTGATCGCGGAAAAGCACAAATTACCTGGATTTTAAAAGATACAAACGGAATAAAAATTGATTATGAACTTTTTTTTCCTCCATTTCTGATTAATGTTGAAGAAGCTGTAAAAAAAATCAGAAATTTAAAATTAAGATATATTATCACCAATACTCTTTTTCCAACAGAAATACTTACTTACGAGCCTTGGGTTATCAGGGAAGCCCTGCATAATTGTATTGCTCATCAGGATTATGAGCTTTCCGGCAGAATAATTATTATGGAAGAATCCGATCAGCTAATTTTCTCCAATCTCGGCTCATTTCTTCCCGAAAATATCAAAAATGTAATATTGCAAGAATTTTCTTTGGAAAAATTAAGAAATCCGTTTTTGGCAAATGCGATGGTCAATTTGAATATGATCGATACAATAGGAAGCGGTATTTACAGAATGTTCAAACTTCAAAAGGAGCGTTTTTTTCCTTTGCCGGATTATGAAATATTCTCTGAAAAAATTAAAGTTACAATTCCCGGAAAAATCATTGATGAAAATTATACAAAACTTCTGATTCAAAAAACCGATCTTGATATTTGGAAAGTATTTCTACTGGATCAGATTCAAAAAAAGAAACAAATTTCCAAAAGCAATCATAAAATATTAAAGAAAGAGAAATTAGTCGAAGGACGATATCCGAATTTATTCATTTCCAAAAAAATAGCGGAAGCAACCGAACAAAAAGCTGAATATATAAAAGCAAAAGCTTTTAATGACAAATACTATCAAGATTTGATAATCGAATTTTTAAACAAACACAAAGAAGCCGATAGAAAGGATTTTGAAGAATTATTATTTAGTAAACTGTCAGACATCTTAACGGAAAAACAAAAGAAAACTAAATTAAAAAATTTGAAAACCAAAATGAAAAATTTGGGAATCATTGATAATATGGGCTCAAAGAAAAAACCTGTTTGGGTGCTTTATAATAAAAAAGAAATAAAAAGAAATAAAAAGAAATAAAAATTAATAAAAATTAATAAAAATTAATAAAAATTAAAGAAAATTAAAGAAAATTAGTAATGGACAGAACCGTATTTCGTTTATTTTCAAGGAGTTACATTATAATAATATTCGTTTAAATTATTAATAACTTCTTTTTTTTAGAATTAAAAAATAAGATCGAAAGTATAGGAATCCATAATGATAAAAAAAATATTTACTGTAATTTACACTAAAAAAATATGAATACATATTTAGAAAACACAATTTCAAACGACACTTTCGATGATTTCGGTAATTGGATACTTGCAGACTTACAGAAATTTTCCGAGAAGAAAAATCTCTATCCATATCAGGGCGAAGTAATAAAAAATTTCAACTATCTTTTGTAGTTTATAGACAATATTGTAGTGCGATGAAAAAAACAACTACGTTTTAAACGTGAATCGAATATGCGCATCTTTTTCTATAAAAAGAAAATAATCACAAAAAGGAATTAAATAATTATGATTAAAATAGGTTTGGTGGGAATGCCAAAAAGCGGAAAGACAACCATTTTTAATGCGGTTACACACAGCAACGCCGAAGTTGCAGATTATTTCACAGGGAAAATGAAACCAAATTTGGCAACTGTTAAAGTTGCTGATGAGCGAATTGATTATTTAAGTGATAATTTCAAACCGGAAAAAACTATTCATGCTACGATTGAGTATCTGGATTTTGTGGGAATAGAAAAAGATAAGGAGAAAAAGGAAGTTTTTTCGGACAATTTTTTAGCTTCTCTTCGCACAGTTGATTCCCTCTGTCTCGTTATCCGTGGCTTTGAATTATCCGGCAAAAAAATCAATCCGCTCGAAGATATCGAATCCCTCGAATCAGAATTTATTATTTCCGATTTGGTGATCTGTGAAAAAAGAATCGAAACGATTTCAAAACAGATGAAAAGAGGAGTTAATAAAATCGAAGGGAAAACCGAAATTAAATTAATTGAAAAATGTATTTCGTGTTTGAATGATGGAAAACCAATTCGAACTCTTGTATTAAATTCTCCGGAAGAGAAAATCTTGCGGGGATTCCAATTTCTCACCCGTAAACCTGTTTTTGTAATTCTTAATGTGGATGATGATAGCTATCACTCTAATGAAAATGTGATGAATAAAATCGCTGAAACATATCCGGCAGTAGAAATAGCCGGGAAATTCGAAATGGAAATAATCCAACTTGATGATGAGGAAGCCGAGATGTTTATGGAAGAATATGACATCACAGAATCCGCAATGGACAAATTAACTCGTTTATCCTATAAAACACTCGGTTTAATCAGTTTTTTTACGATCGGAAAAGATGAAGTGCGAGCCTGGACGCTGAAAAACGGCTCTACAGCTGTAGAAGCAGCCGGAGAAATACACTCTGATCTTGCTCAAGGATTTATTCGCGCCGAGCGATTTTCCTATAATGATTTTAAGGAATATGGCTCTGAAAAGGAGTTGAAGGAAAAAGGTAAATTTCATCTCGAAGGAAAAGAATACAAAGTTCTGGATGGTGATATTCTCTGTATCCGGCACAATTAAAAATTTATTTTATTCGCTAGTTTCGTGAAATTCGTGGAAAGTATTAGTATGATTGGCGGGCTATTTTAATATGAAAGATAATAATCAAGAAAAATCACAAAACGGAGAAATGAATATGATTGATGAAAAAAAACAAAGCACGAAGCAAAAGAGGATTTTAACCAAAGATGCTAAAAAATCAGTGAAAAATCGCAAACTAATTTTTGGATTACTATTGATTGCTTTTTCTCTGTTGCTTTTCTTCTCCATTTTATCATTCACTGTAGTTGATCTGGTAACTCTCAAACACGCAAATTTGAATTTTGTTAAAATCATCAGTTTCAAATTTCCACCATTTCTAACAAATATGATTGGACCTTTTGGGGCTATTTTATCGTTTATTTTTATCTACCTTTTTAGTAAACCGTACGGTTTTTTTCTGGCATTGTTCGCGTTTTTCAGTGGAATATTTTTGATATTCGGCAAAAAAGTTGAAAAAATTGGCACAAAACTTTTACTAACTTTTTCGTTATTTACTTTAATTTTAATGCTTTATCTTTCGATGGGTGGAATTTTTATTCCTATAAAAAAAGATTTACCTTCCGGGATTATTTTTTCAACTATAATTCAAGAGGGATTTATTCCAATCTTTAAAAATCTTGGTTCTTCAATTATTTTTGGGTTGGCGATACTTGGAACATTGCTTTTTCTTATTGGAGTTGATAATTTCATTAATTGGATAAAATCCGCTTTTCAACGACTTTTTCACCCAAAAGTAAAGGAAAAAATTACCCCTCAAACAAAATCGAAAAAACCATCCATTTCATATCTGAGTAACAAAAAAGAAAAAGTTCCGGCAGAAATAAAGAAGAAAGACAGTTCCCAAAAAAGTGCTAAAAAAAATAAATTGGATAGTGATACTCAGAGCGAAGCAAAAATTGCGAACGAAGAAAATGCTGATGAGTATATTTTGCCTGATACTGATAGACTTCTCGATGATTCTTATGTGCTAACCAAACAAGAATTGCAGCATAAAGAAAGAGAAATTCAAAATGATAGTAAACTTCTAATGGCAAAATTAAACGAGTTTGGGTTAGAAGGTGAAGTTACAAATGTGAATGTGGGACCCATTGTAACGCAGTATGAATTTCGACCGGCACCCGGATTAAAAATTAGCAAATTTACTTCCCTTTCCAATGATCTTGCTCTTGCTATGAAGGCAAAAAGCATTCGTATCGTTGCTCCCATTCCCGGAAAAGATAAAATCGGGTTTGAAATACCGAACAAAAATCCCAATATAATTATGTTAAAAGATGTGCTTGATTCCGAAGAAATGCGTAGCAATCCATCTCCAACCCTGATAGCTCTTGGAAAAGATATTACCGGCAAACCGTTTATCGCAGATCTGAAAAATCTTCGCCATTTATTGATTGCGGGACTTACCGGCTCGGGGAAAAGTGTATGCCTAAATGTGATTATAAATTCTATTCTTTACCGTGCCAAACCGGATGAAGTACGTTTTATCCTTTTTGATCCGAAGAAGATAGAACTTTCCATTTACGAGCAAATTCCCCACCTGATCAAAGAGGTAATAACCGACCCGAAAGACGTGCTATACCTATTGAATTGGGCAACTAATGAGATGGAAAGGCGGTACGATCTGTTCGCAGAATATAATGTGCGAAATATCGATGATTATCACGAAATGAAGAAGACCATGAGCCAAGCACAAAAATCTGTTGAAAATGATGAAGAAGATAAATTTCTTGAAAAAATGCCTTTTATAATTATCGTAGTGGACGAACTTGCTGACTTGATGCTTAGTTTGGCTCGTGAGATAGAAACACCCTTGCGAAGACTTTCCGGCATGGCGCGTGCTGTGGGGATTTATTTGTTATTTGCCACCCAACGACCATCAGTCGATGTAGTTAACGGAATGATTAAAGCAAATTTCCCGTCTCGTATTTCTTTTCAGGTTTATTCCAAAACTGATTCCCGCACGGTTCTCGATGTTAATGGTGCGGAAAAATTACTCGGTCAGGGTGATATGTTATTCTCACCTTTGGGTAAAAAACCACCGATTCGTGTTCATGGATCTTTCGTTTCTACTAATGAAGTAAAAAAACTTGTGAAGCACCTTTCCAAGTTTAAACGATCGGAAATTGATATTAACCTTCCTTCCACTCAAGCAGCAAACAGTGAAATTGAATATGATGATGATCTGTTCCCAGAAGCTGTTCGTGTGGCAGTAGAGAAGCAGTATGCCTCGGTCTCCATGATGCAAAGACGTTTCCATATCGGTTATGCTCGAGCCGGTCGTCTGATCAATATGATGGAAGAAGCTGGAATCGTAGGCGGAAGCGAGGGAAGTAAAGCAAGGAGAATATTGATTTCAGAAGATGATTTGGACGAAATGGGATTTTGAGGGAAAAT
>JAYEKN010000134.1 GCA_034661015.1 Candidatus Cloacimonadota bacterium | reverse complement strand
ATTTCGCTGTGCAGTAGGATATTTTACTCCAAAATTGTTTTAATTTTTTAAGGACTTAAATTTGGAGTGAAATATCATAGACCCTATTTTTTTTTAGATCAAAATTAGTTGATATTTCTTTAATCGCTTGTTTTTTGGAAAAACCATCCTTAATTTTTTCAATAAGCATGAATCGAATTTTTTCATCAGTTAATATTTTTTCTTCTGCTCCGTGAAGGAGTATCACAAATTCTCCCTTCAGGTTTTTTTCATTAAGTTTAGATAGAACCTCGTTTATACGTCCTCGGAAAAAAGTTTCATAAATTTTTGTGAGCTCTTTTGCTACAACTATCCGGCGGTTGCCAAAAATTGTTTGGAAATTTGTTAAAGTTTTTATAATTCTATTTGGAGATTCGTAAAAAATCAGAGTCTGCCGGAGGTGTTTTATGGAATGAAGAAATTTGATTTGTTTGCCGGTTGTTCTGGGTAAGAATCCAAAAAACGTAAATGAATCGGTTGATAAACCACTACCGGAAAGAGCTGTAAGAAAAGCAGCGGGACCGGGTAAGGGAATAACTTCAATTCCTTCCTTCAATGCTTCATCCACGATAATTTTGCAAGGATCGGATATACCCGGAGTGCCGGCATCAGTAATTACCGCCACGTTTTCGCCAGCGTTCAATTTTTTTAGCAATGTTTTTATACGGGCTCGTTCATTGAATTTGTGATAACTTATCATCGGAGTATGGATGTTATAATGTTTGAGAAGCACCTCTGAAGTTCTAGTGTCTTCTGCAGCTATAAGCGATACTTTTTTTAGAATTTTTACTGCCTGGAAAGTCATGTCTTCCAGATTCCCAATAGGAGTGGGAACGATGAAGAGATGTCCTTTTTTTATGTTTTTCATATTAAATTGCTTTTAGGTTAAGATTAAAATGCCTATTATTCTTTAGTTTTTTATTTTTCACCTACAGTGAAAATTATTTTTTTTCGTTTCTATCCTATTGTAGCCATTCGGCAACAATAGGTTTTTCTGTATATCCTCTTCGGGGGATGAAATTGAACAATTAATATATAAATTATTTTATCGTTTGGCAATCTTACTGCGATGCAGTTGAATGCAATAAGCTGGGTTTGCTCGTTACTCAAGAAAGAAAACGCAAAATTATATCATTCGCTGAAGGCGATTAATGGTTCTACGAATAACCACCTGCACCCGGAACTCTTTTTTATGTATGAATTTCATCCTAAATTATCCTCAATTCTTTTCCAATTTTTTCAAATGCTGTTGCGGCTTTATCAATTTCTTCTCTGGAATGGGCAGCAGAAATCTGGACACGAATTCTGGCTTGCCCATGTGGAACAATCGGATATGCGAAACCAACTACATAGATCCCCTCTTCCAGTAATTTGTCTGCCATTTTCAATGCAAGTGGAGCGTCATGTAGCATAACTGGAACTATGGCGGTTTTTCCTTGTTTAAGTTCAAACCCTAATTTGCTGATTTTATGTCTGAAATAAATGGTGTTATCAATTACTTTATTTCGCAAATCGGTTTTTGTTGAGATCATTTCAAGAACCTTTAGGGTTGCTCCGACAACTGCGGGGGGAAGTGTGTTTGAAAAAAGGTAAGGGCGAGACCTCTGCCTAAGCATCTCGATGATTTCTTTTCTTCCGGAAGTGCAACCGCCGGATGCTCCTCCAAGAGCTTTTCCAAAAGTGGTAGTGATCAAATCCACCCGCCCCATTACATTGCTAAACTCATGAGTTCCACGTCCGGTTTTACCGATGTAACCGGTTGCATGTGAATCATCAACCATTACCAAAGCGTCATATTTTTCGGCAAGATCGCAGATTGCATTTAGCTTGGCAATATCACCGTCCATAGAGAAAACTCCATCAGTTACGATAAATCTGTATTTTTGTTCTTGCGATTCCTTAAGGCAGCGAATCAAATCTTCCATATTGGAATGTCTGAAACGATATCTTTTTGCTTTGCAAAGTCGAACTCCGTCAATTATTGATGCATGATTTAATTCATCGGATATAATAGCACATTCCTTATCTAAAAGCGGCTCGAAAACGCCTCCGTTAGCATCGAAACAGGCAGCATATAAAATGGTGTCCTCAGTTCCCAAAAACTCGGAAACCTTCTTTTCCAATTGCTTGTGAATTTCCTGTGTTCCGCAGATAAAACGAACTGATGATAACCCGTAGCCCCATTTGTCCATTGTTTTCTTAGCAGCTTCAATAACTTCCGGGTGGTTTGATAAACCAAGATAATTATTGGCACAAAAATTTATTACCCCCCTGCCGGAAGTGGTGGAAATTGTTGCTCCCTGCGGAGTTGTGATAACCCGTTCTGCTTTATATAATCCTTTGTTCTTCAGCTCTTTTAATTTACTTTTTAGATGTTTCTTCATCTTTCCATACATAATTAAACCTCATAATTTTGCTTTTGTAGAAGAATTTAAAGTTGCAGATTTTGTGTCAATATAATTGGAATCTCCCACGTATTTACCGGGTAATATTTCCTTATAATATTTCCTTCTCGGACATGAGAAAAATTTGTGTAACTTGACAGACAAAAGCAATTTCTGATTTTTGAAAGACAAAAAAATAAAATAATATTGGTGGATTTATGGAATATTTTCTTACAGAAGAACAAAAAGAAATAAAAGAAATGGCTCGTCAAGTTGCAGAAGAAAAGATGAAACCTGTGCGTGAAAAATATGATGCTGAGGGGATATTCCCCTGGGACATCGTTAAAGTAATGGCACAAACCGACCTTTTCCGCGTTATGCTTCCCGAAGAATACGAAGGTTTTAGCGGGAAAGTAATGGATCTTGTGATTATGATGGAAGAGTTGAGTAAAGTGGACAGTGGCATCGCCCTTTCCCTTGGTGGAACCGGACTTGGAATTTATCCTATTCTGCTTAATGGTTCAAAAGAGCAAAAAGAGAAGTATCTACCTTCCATAGCTTCCGGCGAGAAACTTGCTGCATTTGCACTTACTGAAGCAAATGCAGGCTCCGATGTGGGTGGAATCCAAACAACAGCCACAAAAGATGGTGATTATTACATTCTGAACGGGACGAAACAATGGATAACAAATGGTGGCGTAGCAGATATATACACGGTTTTTGCTCTTACAAATAAAGCAAAAGGCAGTCGTGGTTCATCTGCATTTATCGTTGAAAAAGGAACCGAAGGTTTTTCTTTTGGAAAAGAGGAAAACAAGATGGGAATTCGTGCTTCCTGCACACGAGAATTGATATTCGAAGATGTGAGAATTCCAAAAGAAAATCTGATTGGTAGAGAAGGAATGGGTTTTATTGTAGCCATGAAAACGTTTGATAAATCGCGTCCAATGGTTGCATCCCAAGCATTGGGAATTGCACAAGGTGCTTTGGATGAAGCGGTAAAATTTTCTAAAGAACGTCATCAATTCGGCAAGCCCATATCCGCATTTCAGGGAATACAATTTATGCTTGCTGATATGGCAATAAAAGTTGAATCCGCTCGCGCGCTTGTTTATGCCACTGCTCGCATGATTGATTCCGGCTCAAAAAAAATTAGCAAAGAATCCGCAATGTGTAAATGCTATGCGTCTGATGTGGCAATGTCGGTTACAACTGATGCTGTGCAGATTTTGGGGGGATCAGGTTATATGAAAGAATATCCGGTAGAAAAAATGATGCGGGATGCAAAAATTACTCAGATATATGAAGGAACAAATCAAATTCAGAGACTAATCATTGCTTCGAATTTATTAAAGGAATATAGATAGTAGAACCTTTTGGAAGTAATTCGGGTTGATGTTGTACGGATGTTGCCAAAAATGCAATAGTCTGGAAGTTCAGCGGTATTTTTTTCCTGTCAATGCTGAAGATATGTAATCCAAATTAGAAAAATATATTATGAATAGCACATTAAGAAATATCATATTAATAATTATTCTGATTGTTTTAGTTGCCTATTTATTAAACGATGGAAAATTTTTTAATTATAACAAATCCCAGAGTGAATCGGTTGCCGAAACAGTTCTCAAAGCCGAAAATTCCCCTTCGTTATTACCGCTACAAGACGCAACACCGAAAGCAAAGAAGAATATCCTTCTGAACTCAAACCGTCAAAATTCCATAACAGATGCTATTGGGCGGATTCAATCTGCCGTAGTTAGTGTGAATGTTGTAAAAACTCAATTGGTTCGCGCAAGTTATCCCGGTTTGTATTTTTTTGATAATTTTTTCCGAGGATTCAATTCGCAAATACGCAAAAGAGAAGTGCAAAATCTTGGCTCGGGAGTGATTGTTAGCAAGGATGGATACATTATTACCAACAATCACGTGGTGGAAGGGGCATCAAAAATAAAGATAATTTTACCGGATGGGCAAGAGTATGATGCTGAATTAGTTGGTTCGGATGCAGTAAATGATATTGCTTTGTTGAAAATAGAAAATCCCACAAGAGATTTACCCTTTGTAGAGCTCGGGGATTCGGATGATATAATTATCGGTGAATGGACAATTGCGATGGGAAATCCATTTGGATTTATTATCAAAGATGCCCAGCCAACCGTTACTGTGGGTGTAATATCTGCGGCAAATAGAAACTTTCATCAGGATAACAAGGTTTACAAAAAAATGATTCAAACAGATGCTGCCATCAATCCGGGAAATAGTGGTGGTCCCCTTTTTAATATTAATGGCAAAGTAATTGGAATAAATACTTTTATTTTCACAAATAGTGGTGGCAGTCTTGGAATTGGTTTTGCCATTCCCATAAATCGTGTAAAAAAAATTGTGGCTGAAATAAAAAAATTCGGAAAAATTCGTCCTATTTGGTTTGGATTTCGCGTTCAGGATATTTCTACTGCTTTGGCAAATCGTCTTGGGCTGAAAACAACTGCGGGCGTGATCGTTACCAATATCGAAAAAGGTGGTCCGGCAAACCAATCCGGTTTGAAAGAGGGAGATATTATTATCAGCATCAATAATCAGAAGATAGAAAATACAAGTAATGCTGAAATGGCTGTCGCAGATATTAATGTTGGAGAAAAGATTGTCTTAACAGTGATAGAAAATGGGAAGCAGAAAACGATAATCATCAACGCAAAAGAATATAAGAATCGCAGAGGTTCTTTTTTTAAACTTTAAAATCTGCGATATTCTATCATAAAATGTGAGTATTAAAGGAAAAACTTAAATGAAAAACTTAATCCTAAATAATTTTTTTTATCCAACGATTAAATCTAAACCGTGAATCCCCAGCACTCAATCATAAAATCAAAACCGAAAATTTTAGTTGTTGATGACATAATTGCAAAAATTATATCAGGCAAAAATAAATGGCAGAAACCAAGTAATCGGTTATGCGGAAAGAAGTGAAGATGAACAATAAACCGAGTATTTTAATTGTAGATGACAGAAAAGAAAATTTAGTTTCACTGGAAAGGGCTTTGGAAGATCTGGATGTTAATATTATTAAAGCAAGCGGTGGCAATGAAGCACTTCAAAAAATATTGGAATTCGATATAAATCTCGCTATCATAGAAGTAGAATTACCTGAATTAGATGGATACAAAACAGTTCGTATCATGCGTAAATCCACCCGCACAAGACATCTCCCGGTAATTTTTATTTCAGCAATATATTCCGAGTATTATTATAAAACTCACGGTTTGGGAACAGGTGCAGTAGATTTTATTACTTATCCTTTTGATAAAGAATTACTCATTGAAAAGGCAAAAGTGTTGCTGGAACTTGATATTTTTCGGAAAAAATTGGAAGAAGAGATTAGACTTCGTAAATTCGCAGAAAAAAAGCTAAAAAAATCTTTAAGAAAAATGGAAAAACTTGCCCGAAAAGATCTTCTAACAAAACTTTCTACCCGTTGGGATATGATGGAAAAGATTAATTATGAAAAGGATAGAGCCATACGAAGTAAAAAGCCATTTGCATTTATTATGAGTGATATTGATGATTTTAAAAAGATAAATGATAAATATGGACACAACGCAGGTGATTATGTTTTGGAAGGAATCGCAAGGTTGTTCAAAATCGTAAAACGCAAACAGGATGTTGCAGCTCGTTGGGGTGGTGAGGAATTTCTCTTTATGTTACCGGAAACTTCAATGGAAGGTGTGAAAATTTTTGCTGAAAAAATACGTCATAAAATTGAATCTCATGTTTTTGAATACAACGACCATAAAATTCACATCAGTTTAACAATTGGTGTAAGTTTATATGAACCTTCAGAAAATCCCGAAATTTTTGATTGCATTACAAAAGCAGATAAGGCTTTATATCGTGGAAAAGCAGAAGGAAAAAATCGTATTGTCAGCTGATAGTTTTCCGAACTTATCAAATGAAAAAATATTTTTGATTAATTGACTGCTCTTGTGAAGGTTCGGAAAATTGAATATATTTGAAATTATATTTTTTGTGTGGGGAAGTAGCTCAGTGGGAGAGCACAGCGTTCGCAACGCTGGGGTCGAGGGTTCGAGTCCCTTCTTCTCCACCATTTTTCGTTTTTGGCAGTGAGAAAAACGAAAACTATAGAAAAAATATTTAGTTAGATTGTAGCTGATATTTCGGATGAAAAGTCTTAAAAACTGAAAAGAATAGAATTAAGGTTCCTAAAATCAAGAAAAATAAATTATGATTCAAATAGAAAATCTATGCAAATCTTTCAATAAAAGAAAAATCCTAAACGGATTTAATCTGACAATTGAAAAAGGGCAAACTACGGTTATTCTTGGTGAAAGTGGATGCGGAAAAACAATTTTTTTAAAGCATCTGATTGGTTTGCTCCAGCCGGATTCCGGTGAAATATTTTTTGATGGTCAAAGGATGAATGGATTGAGCCGGAAAGATTTTTCAGCAATGCGTAAGCGTATAACTCTGGTTTTTCAGCAATCGGCACTTTTTGATTGGCTTTCAGTTTACGACAATATTGCACTTCCTCTCGCAGAACAAAAAAATATTTCGGGAAAAAAAATTCATACAGAAGTAACAAAGTATTTGAAAATTGTGGGATTAACGGGTGAAGAGAATAAAATGCCGGAAGAACTAAGCATCGGCATGCAAAAAAGAGTTAGTATTGCCCGAGCTCTCATTTTTAATCCCGAGTATATTCTTTTTGACGAACCCACAACAGGCTTAGATCCAATCATCGCACATAATATTCTCAGGTTGTTTGAAAAATTGAAGAAATTGAATACAACCATCCTGATTGTTTCGCATGACATCGGTGTAGTATTCAAAATCGCAGATAAAGTCGCAATGATGAAAGACGGAAAAATTGTTTTTGAAGGTTCAGTTGCGGATTTTGAAAATTCTTCTGAAACTTATCTGAAAAAATTTCAGGTAAGATAAATAAATTATTTTCTAAATTGAACGATTGCATACCCATCTCGTTACCCAATCCCGCTTGGGAACGAAAATCGCTCTATTTAAAACTAATTTTAATCTGTTTTTCTTGTAATAAAAATGTGGGAAACAACATTTTGTAAAAAAAATCAGGATATATTTTATGAATAAAAAAAAATATGAAATAATTGTAGGGATCATCGTTGTAGTTGCCATAATTTTTGTAGTCATTGGGAAATCAATGTTTTCCGATAAACAAAAAAGGCGGGAATACTACGAAATAAATGTGAGATTTACAGAAGTCGGTGGTTTGGAACAGGGGAGCGAAGTCCTTGTAAATGGAGTTCGAGCCGGAAATGTTGATTCGATTGATCTTAAAAATAACCACGTTTCTGTTAAAATTGCACTTCAAAAAGGCATAGGAATCTTTGCTAATGCCGAGATAGCTGTTCGTGAATATGGGCTGATGGGGTCGAGAAGAATTGAAATCCGTCAACAATATTCAAAGCAAAAGATTGATTTGAGCCATTCTTTGCAAGGTATTTATATGCCCGGTTTACACGAAACTATTTCCAATATTAACAGTACAATAAACAATCTGAACAAAGTCGTAAAATTAATTAATCCTAAAAAATTAGACGAATTTGGAACAATTCTTTCAAGAACAGATAAGTTGATTTTTGATTTGAATTCGATTTTTTCGAGAAACGGGCAATTTAGTCTTTCATTAAGGAAATTTGATAAATTGTGTTTTAATGCGGATTCTGTAATTAGCAAAACAGGGCTGGAATTGAATCAAATTTCAAGTTTTATCGTTTCGCAACTTCCGGAAGTAGCGAAATTGCTGAGACGAATGAACAACACTTTTGAAGCAATCAACAAGAAAAAATCAAATTTTGAACGTTTTACTTCCAACGATTCACTTTATATAAAAACTTATGAAACTTTAAACGATCTTGATTCGTTGATAATTGATATAAAGGAGAATCCAAAAAATTATTTTAGATTGTTTTAATCAAACATATTTTCAGAATTTTATTTTGGAATATTATAACTTAAAGGAGTTCCTACAATGAAAAAAATATCTCTTGCGATAAGCCTGTTTGTAATTCTGTTTTCCACACAAATTTATGCCTTCGGGAAAAATAAAATTAATAATCAAAAGATTGAGTGGTCAACATTAAAAACTACTCATTTCGATATCCATTATGAGAAAGGTCTTGATTTCATTGGGGAGACAACAACCTTGATCATTGAGGATGCCTATTATAGATACCAGAAATTATTTGAATTTTCGCTTCCGGAAAGAGTTCCGGTGGTTATCTATAACTCCCATAATAAATTTGAAGAAACCAATACCCTTTTACAATTGATTGGTGAAGGCACTGGAGGTTTTACAGAATTTATTAAAAATCGAGTGGTAGTTCCATTTGACGGATCGTACAAAAGGTTTGAATTAACAATTGCTCACGAACTGACACACGTGTTCTGTTTTTATACAATGCAAGGAGGGAGCATCAAAAACTTTGCTTCGGGAATGTTCTTTTCTATGCCGTTGTGGTTTTCAGAGGGAATTGCTGAATTTTGTTCGATCCACGGTTCTGATTTTAATGATATGTATATGCTGAATCTTGTGATAAATGATAATCTCATTCCTTTGGAAAGAGTCGGTGGATATGCAGCCTATCGGGAGGGTGAATCGTTTTTGCTTTTCCTTGAATCAAGATTTGGCACAGATAGTGTCTTTGAATTTATGTATAATTTCAAGGTTTATAAATCCATTGATGAGTCTGCAAAGAAAACTTTTAATATTTCGTTTGAAGATTTGCAAGATGAGTGGCGAGTGTATTTGCAAAAAAGATATTCGGAAAAAATTGTGAACAACGAAATTCCCAGCCGAAATTTTCAACAGTTAACAAAATCGAAAAAATTGGATGAGGGAAATAACTTCAATCCTGTTTTTTCTCCGAATGGCTCAGACATTTTATATTATACAAATCACCTTTTTACTACTGATATCTACAGACGCTCAACATTAGATTTGTATAAACCAAAGAAAATTGTTCAATCCGGTTTTCGTGGAAAATACGAAAATTTTCACTATATGAAAAGTTCCATTTCCTATTTTCCGGATGGGGAAAAATTCGCCTTTGTTATAAAAACTACTACCGGAGATGTAATCTCGATTTGTGAATCAAAGAAGGGAGAAGAAATTCAGAGAATCAAATTAGATTTTGACAGTATTTTTGAAATAGATGTTTCACCTGATGGAGAAAAAATAGTCCTTGTGGGATTGGTAAAGGCAAAAAATGATTTGTACATTTACAATTTGAAAACTAAAACAATTTCAAGATTAACAAACGATTATTATGACGACAGATATCCTCGCTGGTCTTCGGATGGTAAAAAAATTGTTTTTTCCTCTCATCGTTTTGTGAATAAAATATTCAAACCTCAAGATAAAAAATATCTTTTCTCCAACCTTTCATATAATATATTTTTATATGATGTGGAAAAAGGTTCACTTAGTGCAGTAACAAACGAAAGATTTGATAATATCTATCCAACTTGGAGTTCGGACGACAGTTGTCTGGTTTATACTTCGTATAGGGATGGCATAGCAAATTTGTATGCCTATGATTTTAAGAAAAAGGGATTTGCTCAATTATCGAAAAATTTCTGTGGGAGTTTTTGTCCGGATATTTCAAATGAAAATGGTGATTTGATTTTCTCTGCATTTTACAAAAATGGCTGGAACTTATATCTGAGTGGAAATCCTTTGGATAGCCTTGAATATTATGAGCATTCAGATTTGACGTTAGTGGACAAATTTCCTTTCTCGCAAACTTTTCAGATTGATAATTTCAAAAGATTTTACCCAGAGAAAAGTACTTTTGCGAAATATCAACATGATTCTCGAAAAAGCAATATGATTCCCCAGCACTTTCCAGAAAATGATAGTATTGAAGCAAAGCCACCCAAGAATGCGAAAAAAGCTCCCCCAAAAGAAAACTATCATTTGAAATTCACTCCCGATTTTATTTTCGGTGGTTTGGCGTACGATTCTGCTTATGGACTTTCGGCTCAGCTGTATCTTGCGATGAGTGACTTGCTTGGCAATCATCATATCAGCATAATCAGCGATATGAACAAATCAATCGAAAATAGTAATATCTTGATAGATTATTATTTTCTGAAAAATCGGATGGATTACGGCGTTGGAATTTTTAATCTTGTCAATGATTATTACTATTTGAATACATTTCAGGATGAATCAGGGCAAATTTATGACGGGAAAAAGGAAGAACGCCAAACCGGATTTCATACATTATTTAGTTATCCCGTCAGCCAGTTCAATCGTTTCGATTTTTATAATTCTGTTTATTATTGGCAAAAAAAATGGTATTATTGGAATAATGAGTGGATTCATATTCCGCAAGAAAATTTAAATAGTTATTTTAGGGATGACAAATCTTACATTTATTCCAGCAGTTTGTTTTTTACGCATGATACATCCATTTGGGGCTATACAGGCCCCATTCGCGGAAGTAGAACAAGTTTTGGCTTTGAAAAAAGTTTTGGGGATGATAATAATTATTTAAACATTTATTCTGATTTCAGAAAATATATTCCGATTTCCTTAGATTATCAATTTGCAGGGAGATGGTTTGCCGGTTTCAGCACCGGGCAAGATAAGGGTGATTTTATTTTAGGAGGATATTACAATTTGAGAGGTTATTTACAAGAGGAATTCTTGGGAAATAATATTTCCTTTGCATCTGTCGAGTTTCGCTATCCGTTTATAAAAAACATGCAATTCGGGTTTCCTCTTCCGCTCTGGATCAGTAATGTTCGGGGAGCGATTTTTGCTGATGCGGGAAGAGTCTGGGATAAAATCGCTGAATTGGAAAATAGTGATATTAACGAAACAAAATTGGGATATGGTTGGGGAACTCGAATGAATATGGGCTATTTTGTTCTGAAATTTGATTGGGCTTATCGGGCAGATTTGTCAATATATCATCAGAAACCAAAATTTTATTTTTCGTTAAATGCTGAATTTTAATGTTTTGCAACAATGTAGACCATGAGTCTCTTTGTGTTTGTGAAAAAAAGCAAAAATGAAAAAAACAGGTTCAGTAAACTATAATTTATCACTTACATTTTCTATGAAAAAATATTTATTACTGATTTTTTTTCTTCTGCTTTCCTGTTGCTCACACAAATACTTTTCAACCCAGATTGATAAATTCAATTATCAGTCCCAGCAGAGAAAATTGGAAAAAATTCAAAATCTGATTGAGAACCACAAATTCACAAAAGCTCAAAAAGAAGCAGAGCAATATATAAAAAGTTATCCGCAGAAACTCATCGGGTATGAACTTTTTTCTGGAATATTAAATCAAATCGAAACACCTGAAACAGAAATTAGTACATATAAATTTCATTTCATAAATGATCTATCAGAATCTAATATGCCGGATAGCCTTGTCCTGCAAGTGAAATACATCTTTCAAACAAGTGAGCCCGACTCCATAAACAAAGAACTGGCTGACTCAATTATTATAAAATACCCACATTGTCAAATAGCAAATTATTCCGCTCAAGAAAAAATATTTGAGATAGTAGTGGAAAGAAATGATTCTGTGCGGGTGGTTGATCTAAACAAATTCATCAAGAAATTTCCTGAAAACAAATGGACTGCCCTTGCCTGGAAATACCTTTTATATTCGTATAAAGAAATTGGTGAAAAAAGCAAACTGGATTCGGTTCTTAATAAAGTCAAAAAGGAGTATCCGCACTCTCCCAAGATGATTAACCTTGTTGCCTCATATTATGCAAAATCAGGAATCGAGTTAGAATATTATATGAATGAATTGGAGAAAATAATTGCTCAGATTGACTCTTCTCACCAAAATGAATATTTCAACTTTTTCACAAACAAATCCAAAGATGAATTACTAATTGATTATTATTTTACTCTCAGCAACATTTTGTATAAAGAGGAACAATATGAAAAGGTTCACGATCTTGCTCGAAAAATTGGAGACTTGAAACTCAGCACACGATTGTTGTTCATTTTCGGAAAAGCCGAGTATGCTCTGGACAACAAAGCAAGAGCCTTTACCTTTTTGCTTGATGCTGTAGTAAAGGGTGATGAAAGAAATCACTGGACGCCCAAAGCGGATTCTCTTTTACAGAAAATTTATCTCGAATTCTCCGAAAATGGGGACGAGTTCAGAGAGTTCGCTTGCTTGTGGGGTAATTATCGATATGGAGATTTTTATCAACCGCCACTTTTTATAGATATTACAGCAGAGGCGGGATTATCAGAATACAAAAAAGCACGAATCGCCTGGGGAGATTATAATAATGACGGATTTGATGATTTGCTTTTAAACGGAAATGTTTTGCTCAAAAACAATACTGATGGAACTTTTTCGGATGTGAGTAAAATTTCCGGATTGGATAAAGGGAAAACCAATGGTGGGGTCTGGGCTGATTTTGATCGAGATGGTTTTCTTGATATTTTTTCTACATCTTCAAATTCAAACAAGGATGATATTCTTTGGAAAAATATCGGGGAAGGCTCATTTTTGGATATTACGATTGACACGCCCCTTGCAGACACATTGCAAACGGAAGGAGCTGCTTGGGGTGATTTCAATAGCGATTTGTATCCGGATCTATGCGTGGCAAATTATGAGAAATGGGGAAAAATTGACGGTGAACAAGATTTTCTCTACTTGAATAAAAAAGGCGGATATTTTGAGGATGTTACAACTCAGCAAAAAATAATTCCTCCTTTTGGAGAAAATCAAGCAGGTAGGGGAGTTAATTGGGGAGATTTTAACAACGATGGTTTTCTTGATATTTTTGTATCTAATTATCGCTTGGACAAAAATTTTCTTTGGCAAAATTATAAAGGAAAATTTTTTTCTAATGTTGCAAAAGAAATTGGAGTAGAGGGAAAATATACTGATGGCTGGTATGGACATACGATTGGTTCGGAGTGGGGGGATTTCGATAATGACGGTGATTTGGATCTGATTTGTGCGAATCTTGCTCATCCGCGTTATATTGATTTCTCAGACATGACAATGCTTTATGAGAATAAAATTAAGGAAAAAAGATTTTATAATATCCGGGAAAATGCAGGAATTTCATACGATGAATGCCACAGCGATCCGTCTTGGTGTGATGTAAACGGTGATGGTTTTCTTGATTTATTCATTACCTCCATTTATCCAAATCGGAGAAGTTATCTCTACTTGAATAACGGGGATAAAACCTTTACAGATATTACGTATTTTTCGGGTGTTAGAACTTTTAACTCTTGGGGAGCAGCTTTTTCGGACTTTGATAATGATGGTGACCCGGACCTTCTCGTTTGTAGTAACGATGGAATTCATCTTTTTAGAAACGATACGGAAATTGCAAATTGGTTAAAAATTCAGGTTTTATATCCGAATGGGAAAACACCAATAATTGGCACACGAGTGGAGGTTGGTCAAAATGAATTAACTCAGATTCGCGAAATAGAAGGCGGAAAGGGAACTACATCTCAACATAGTCAGACCCAGTTTTTTGGATTTCCCAGTAAGCATAATGTTGACATAAAAATACGTTTTTTGGATGGAAAAATTATTAGGCTTTCCAATGAAGAGATAAATAGAACAGTGAAAATTGTGTATTAATGATTTTGCCATATAATTTTTCGGTTTGTATTTAAAAATATATTGGATTTTAAATCAAAATTTTCCAAAGTGATTGACAAAGATTGATAAAAAAAATATTTCAACAACACCAATGACGCTCAATAACGATTGGAGTAAAAATTATGAATGAAAAAAAATATTTACTATTGTTCATTTCAGTTTTGTTTATTCTTTCCGGTTGT
This sequence comes from Candidatus Cloacimonadota bacterium, assembly GCA_034661015.1. Lineage (NCBI taxonomy): Bacteria > Pseudomonadati > Candidatus Cloacimonadota > Candidatus Cloacimonadota bacterium. Next base: position 1,876 of record JAYEKN010000134.1, on the reverse strand, counting down.
GCGAACACAACTTCGAATAATGGACAGGCGGAACCGCAGACTGTAGCAGTACAAGAAATTCAACTTGCCGGACCGATTTCTCATAGAGATGCTGAGATTTCGGGCTTGGTCTGGTTTGGGAATTATCTTATTTTACTTCCTCAATATCCGGACAGATTTGCCGGTGAAAGTGATGGAAAACTTTTTTCTATTGAGCGAAACATTATTTCCGAATATGTCAACCACGTAGATCGGACCCCAATCACACCAGAAGAATTTGAATTTTTTGCTCCGGGATTAAAAGATAGTATTCCCGGTTATGAAGGATTTGAAGCAATCGGTATTTGGGGGAACAAGATTTTTCTCACTATTGAAGCATCTCCTGATTCTATGCGGGGTTATCTTATCAGCGGAGAGATCAACGGAGCGGAAAACATTATAACGATGGATATGAGTAGCCTTGCTCAAATTCCTTTGCAACAGCAAATTCCAAATGCTTCGGATGAAACTGTTTTGGTTACGCAGGATAGAGTTATCACAATTTTTGAGGGAAATGGCATGAATATCAATCCTTCCCCGATTGCCCATGTTTTTGACCACAATTTACAACTGCTGGAAAATATCCCGTTTCCTCACATTGAATATCGAATAACGGATGCTACAGATTTGAACGGTGAAAATAAATTTTGGGCTATAAATTACTATTACCCGGGTGATAAAAAGACATACAAACCTAATTTTCCGCAAAGTAAAGATACCAAAAAATTACACAATTTAAAAACAAATACGCCGGTAGAACAATTTATCCAATTGCAATATACCGGAAACTCTATTGAATTAACCGAACTTGAACCTATTGAATTGCAGCTATTACCTTCCGGTGATGCCAGGAATTGGGAGGGAATAGTCCGTCTTAATGAAACCGGATTTCTTATCGCCACCGATAAGTATCCACAAACAATTTTTGGTTTTGTAGAAAAACCATGATTGACAATTATAAATGTATAGGAGACTAAAATGACGATTAAGGAAAAAATTTATGCTTGGTTAGATGAACATCCGGAAGAATTGACGAAAACCGGATGGGGTGCGAATGAGGAATTACGCAAAGCATTTCCTCAGGTAAATCGCAAAACGGTTTCTATGTATAAGAATCATTATAAGAAAGAATTGGACGCTAAAGTAAAAGTTCCCAAACCGCAGATCGAACCGGAAAAATCAAACGAAGAAGTTGAAAAACAGAACCAAGAAGATTCAGAAGAAGTAAAGAAAGAAATTTTGGAGAAAAAAGTAGAAGAGAAAAAAAATCAACCGGAAGTGGAAGAGACAGGTTTTGTTATAAAAAAAGAAATATTACTTGTAGTAATCCCGCTGATATTATTTATAATCTGGCTAATCGGAAGACCAAAAAAATAATTTCACAAATTTATTTAGAGTCCATTCGTAAAGTAGCCTTTTCGAGACGTCACGGACCATTCCGTGACGAATTGAAAGAATTATACATTAAGTTAATTGGTGTTATATTTGTGAGTTGGAAAAACTTAAGTCAATTTCAAAAAAACGGAACTTAACTCAAGATTTTCCTTTACGGACAGACTATACTTAGAGTCAATCCGTAAACTGGCATATCAAGTAAAATATATTCTTCATCCTTTTTACAACTCATCCCCTAACCCCTTCTCTTCAAAGAGAAGGGGAACTTTTATCTCCCTCTCTCCGCCAGCTGGCGGAAGGGTCGGGGTGAGGTCGAAAAATAGTACTTTACGACTGGGCACCATTTAGTTACATTTTTTTCTGAAGCTGCAAAATTCGTCGAGCCCTGTCTGCTACCGGTTTGTCAATCATCTTTCTGCCAAGTGAAGCAGTTCCTCTTCCTAGCTTTTCGGCTTCTTCAAGT
>JAYEKN010000133.1 GCA_034661015.1 Candidatus Cloacimonadota bacterium | reverse complement strand
GAACAATTCACCAAACAATCCGTCGAACAATTCACCAAACAATCCGTCGAACAATTCACCAAACAATCCGTCGAACAATTCACCAAACAATCCGTCGAACAATTCACCGAACAATTCACCGAACAATCCGATTTTATTCGTAAACCAAAATCAATTTCGTCATTTTTGGGTGGATTTAAATCGGTCGTAAATTCAAAAATCGATGATTACATTGACGACAACAATTTGAATATTCCAAAATACAATCGAAACAATCATTTTTTCCAACCTAATTATTATGACCACATTATCCGAAACAATGCAGAATATGAACGGATAAAAAATTATATTAAAAACAATCCGCAAAAATGGGAAGGTGATAAATTTTATGAAAATAACATCAGAAAAAACATTTGAATCCGCAATAGTAGAATCGTTAATCAAAGACGGAGGATATTCTCAAGGAAATTCAGAACAATATTTTCCAAAACTGGGAATGTTCAAAGATGAGATTTTATCTTTTTTGCAGGAATCGCAACCTGAAAGATGGGAGAAGATAGTTGCAGTTCACGGTGCTGATGATGTTGGTGACAGAATTATTGGTCGCATTAATAAAGAAATAGATTTGCGAGGAAGTCTTGATGTTATCCGCAATGGATTTACCGATTACGGAGTTCGCTTCAAACTTGCTTTTTTCCAACCGGAAACAGGTTTAAATTCTGAAACTGAAATGCTTTATAACCAGAATCAATTAAAAGTTTATCGTCAGGTTTATTACAGCGATAAAAATAAAAATTCCGTTGATCTCGTTATTTCTTTGAACGGAATTCCCGTTGCCACAATCGAGCTGAAAAACCGCTTCACAGGACAAAGCACGACCAATGCCAAAAAACAATATAACAAAACCCGAGATTCCCGCGAGCTGCTTTTCAAATTTAAGAAACGAGCGCTAGTTCACTTTGCAGTAGATGACGAAGAAGTTTTTATGACAACCAAAATAGCGGGCGACAAAACTTTTTGGATGCCGTTCAATAAAGGCAATAACAAAGGAAAGGGAAATCCCATAAATCCGGATGGTTATAAAACAGATTATCTTTGGAAGAATATTTTGGCAAAAGATAGTTTCTTGGAGATTATTCAACGTTTCATTCATTTGCAAATAGAAGATATTGATGTAAAGACGCCCGGCAGTGCATCTCAGCGCTATAAAAAAGAAAAAATGATCTTCCCTCGTTATCATCAACTTGATGTTGTCAGAAAAATTACAGCAGATGCCAAAATCTCGGGAGCAGGAAAAAATTATCTTGTTCAGCATTCTGCCGGTTCGGGCAAAAGCAATTCCATTGCCTGGCTTGCTTATCGGCTTTCCAGTTTGCACAACAAATTTGATGAACGAATTTTTGACAGCGTAATTGTAGTAACAGACCGCAGGGTTTTAGATCAGCAATTACAAAATACGATTTATCAATTTGAGCATAAAACAGGAATTGTTCAGAAGATCGATAAGAACAGTCAACAGCTTGCAGATGCGATTTCGGTAGGTTCTCACATAATTATTACGACATTACAGAAATTCCCATTTGTAATAGATAAAGTGGGTTCGCTTCCTAATAAAAAATATGCTGTGATAATTGATGAAGCTCACAGTTCTCAAGGTGGTGAAGCTCATAAAAAGATGAAAGAAGTTTTATATTCTCCAACCAATAAAGATGATAATGACGTGGATGATAATTATACAGCGGAAGATTTTATTTTAGAACAAATTGAAAGATCGGCAGCAGTTCGCGGACAGCAAAAGAATATTTCTTTCTTTGCTTTTACGGCAACTCCGAAATATAAAACTCTCGCCATTTTCGGGGAAAAAATCGGAGAGGAAAAGCCACAGCCATTTCATTTGTATTCAATGCGTCAGGCAATCGAAGAAGGTTTTATTCTAGATGTTTTGGAAAACTACATAACTTATGAATTGTTTTTCAAACTTTCCAAAACAATCGAAGACGATCCAAAACTGAATAAGAAAAAAGTAGCTCGTGCGATTGGTCGTTTTGTTAATTTTCATCCGCATAATCTGGCACAGAAAGCTGAAGTTGTGATTGAACATTTTAAACAAGTTGTCGCACACAAAATAGGTGGAAAAGCCAAAGCAATGTTTATAACTTCCTCACGCAAACTTGCCAAAAGATATTATGAAGAATTCAATAAATACATTAAATTAAAAGGTTACACAAAAGAGATTAAAATTTTGGTCGCATTTTCAGGGAAAATTATTGATGATAATTATCCCGACGGAGTTTCAGAACCTGAATTAACAGGTTACAGCGAAAGCGAATTACCGAGAGTTTTCAACAAAAATGAATACAAAATTTTGATAGTTGCTGATAAATATCAAACAGGTTTTGATCAACCAATGTTGCACACAATGTATGTTGATAAAAAACTTTCGGGAGTCAAAGCTGTTCAAACTCTTTCCCGATTGAACAGGACAGCACCAGGAAAAGAAGATACATTTATTCTGGATTTTGTAAATGACAGACAAACAATTCTCGATGCTTTCCAAGAATATTATGAGCGAACAATTGTGAAGGAAGAGCCAAAAGTTAATCACCTTTACGATTTAAAAGCAAAGTTGGATGAAAAGCAAATTTATTGGAATTCTGAAATCAACGCTTTTGCAAATCATTATTTCAAATCTTACGAAAATTTCACCAATAAAGATCAAGCCCGTCTGTATTCTTTTATCGATCCTGCTGTTGATAGATTCAAAGCACTTGAAGAGCAAGAAGAAAAAAATGAATTTAAAAAAAGCCTGAGAACTTGGTTAAATCTTTATGCGTTCTTTGCTCAAATTATGCCTTTCAAAGAATCTGATTTTGAAAAGTTTTATGCTTACGGTAAACTTCTTCAAACTAAATTACCAAAAGCTGATATTTCAGAACAATTGAAACTGATTGATGAAATTGCATTGCAATATTATCGTTTGCAAAAGATCAAAGAAGGCTCAATCGAATTGTTAAAAGGTAAAGATGGCGAATTGGACGGCGTTTCGGAAGCAGGTATAAAAAGGGCAAAAGAAGAAAAAGCTCCTTTGTCTGAAATTATTGATATTTTGAATGAGCGTTTCGGAACAGAATTTGAGGAAGCTGATAGATTATTCTTTGAGCAAATCGAAACTGAACTAATTCAAGATGAGAAATTGCAAACTCAGGCACGAGCAAATAAAATTGATACTTTCAAATATGCTTTCGATGATATGTTCTTTAATAAATTGATCGACCGAATGGAACAAAATCAGGACATCTTCGATAAAATCGTAGAGAATGAATCGTTTGGCAATTTAGTTCGAGAATTGATGCTGAAAAAAGTTTATTTGAAGCTGAATGAAGAGATTACGAAATGAGAAAATGAGCCTAACAAACGTGCCCCCAAGCAAGAAAGAAGAAAAGCAATACAAGAAATGGTGATTTTGGATTCTTTAAAAAATGTATAAACG
>JAYEKN010000132.1 GCA_034661015.1 Candidatus Cloacimonadota bacterium | reverse complement strand
AATTGGCACGAAAGCCACGACCCGGTGATTGCTGCCCCGATTCTTGCTGATTCCACATCTTTTCAACTTTATAAAGATAATTTGATGGAAATTTATCACTCTTTGGATAATGATTATCCTGCGTCTGCAATCAGAGATTATATCGAAAATATTCTGGAATTGCCTCCAAACCAAGTTGAAAATAGTTCTCTGCGTCAAAATTTTCCCAATCCATTCTTCCAAAAAACAGAAATTTCTTATGCGCTAAAAGAAGATTTCAATTCCGGCAATATTCTAATTTATAATATAAGAGGGCAGCTTGTAAAAAAAATCGCTCTTGGAAATTCCAATATCGGTTCTGTTTTCTGGAATGGAAAAGATAAAAACGGGCAAATCGTGGGTAGCGGAATTTATTTCTATAAGCTGGAAGCGAATGAAGAAACGGTTGATGCAAAACGTATGCTTCTAATCAGATAAGGATGTGAAAAATGAAACGAATCATAGCATTATTAATATTAATTTCAATAGCGGTTTTGATCGGTTGCAGTGATGGGAAAACAGATTCCAGTAAAAACTTGAAAATATTAATAGATCCCGCTGAGCAGACCATTGTTCAAAATCAGGTTGCCCAATTTTCCTTAAAAATTGAGAATGTGGAAGATCTTTTTGGGGTAGCTGTGGAGATTAGTTTTGACAGCACTCTCGTTGAGATTCCCGAAAACTGTTTGACCTCAGGAGAATTTTGGGGAAATTCTGTTACATTTACTCAAGCGATATCCGAATCGGGACGCTTGAGCATGATCTGTTCTTTATTCAACGGTGATCAGGCGATAAACGGAAGTGGAGAACTTATGAAATTTTCTCTTAGGGGAATAGCAAACGGTTCATCTCCTATTACAATTTATAGACTCCAGTTGTATAAGGAAAACGGTGAAAGTGTGTCGGGATTATATGACATTGATATTGAAAATGGATTGCTGAAAATCGAATAAGGATTATCAACTCTCAATCTACAATGTCCGAGGGCAATTAATAAAAAGATACAGCGGGAAAAAGGACAATTTTTTGGCAAAGACCACGATCACTTGGGATGGCAGAAATTCCGCTGGTAGAGAAGTATCGCCCGGAACGTATTTTTATAAACTGGAATACGGAAATAATGCGGTTGTGAGGAAGATGGTGAAGGTGGGGGAGTAGTTGTTTGTTGGTGGTTGCTTGTTTGTCATTTTTACTTCTATAATATTCTAATTTCTTTTTTCAATTTTAATATCAAATATTTCAATTAATTTTCTATCAATAAGATGTAAGATTTTCTTTCCTATGTTTCCAATTACTCCCACTGCTAGATTTGTATCTAAGGTTGCCAATTTATTTAGACGAAGAATAGAATCCTTTTTCAAACCATTTTCTTCATTCATTGATAATTTAATATCGGAACGAAATTTTGCTTTCCATGTAGTTGTAATAAATGCAACAATAATATCATATCTCCCCTGAAATAAAACAAAGCCGGTCGCAGTTTTTTCCCAGATAAATCCGTGAACGGAAAGGGAATCAGAATAATATCACCTTTTTTCATGGGAATCACCTATGATATCATCAAGAGAATAAATACTTTCTTCATCTTTTAGAAATTTAAAACTTGTTCCGGAGGAAACATAAAATTCAAGTTCCTTTTTAATTTGATTTTCCTCATGTTTCTGCTTGACAAATTCAGCGATTTCTTCCAGTTTTTGCATTGGTAAAATAGACAAATATTTGACCGTTTGACTTATTAAAATTTTCCTATTTGTAGATTTATTTTTTTCTAACATATAATAACTCCTGTTTTTTTCTTTTCATTGACATCATTTCTTTTGAGTCTGTCTTTTATAATTCAAATATTTTCTCAGAATAACCAATAAAATCTTAACTTCTTTGCTTAAAAATAAAGTGAAAATTTGTTCCAAACAATTATCAGTAGAAATTTTTATGTCAATCTTTACTTTTTCAGATTTTGAATTTTTTCTATGATGTCTGTAGTGGATTTTCCATAAACGAATTGCAGGCTTTTCACTTCACCACCATTTTGCAGAACAATGTCATTGCCCACGATTTCTTCCGTTTTCCAATCCCCACCTTTGACCAGCACATCCGGGACTACTATTTTAATAAGTTCGTAGGGTGTGTCTTCGTCAAAAATTGTAACATAATCCACATTCCTGAGTGCTCCCAAAACCAATGCTCTATCTTCTTGGGAATTGATAGGTCGGTCATTACCTTTCAGTCTTCTTACAGATTCATCGCTATTTACTCCAACGATCAGAACATCTCCTAACAGTTTCGCATCTCGGAGATATTCCACGTGACCTCTGTGTAAAATGTCGAAACAGCCGTTAGTGAAAACAATTTTTTTCTTCTTTTTGTGTAACTGATTTGCAATTTTTTCAATTCCACTTTTTGTTAATATCATGATTCCTCAATGTGCTTCCAATTATGGAAAGAATTGATTATCTCTTCTGTGGTAACACTTGCAGCGCCGATTTTCCCACAAACCACTCCAGCTGCGTGATTCGCTATTATTGATGCCGTTCTGATGTCGCACCCACTACAAAGTGCCAGCGTGAGCGTGCTTATCACCGTATCTCCGGCACCGGAAACATCGTAAACTTCCTGAGAAAAAGTGGGAATCGTCCAGTATTCACCACTTTGATTATAGATGAACATCCCGTCTTTTCCCAATGTGATGAGCAAGTATCTCGCATTTAATTTTTTGATCAACTTTTCGGCTGCTGTGATTAAATCTTTATCATTTTGAATTTCATGCCCGAAACTTTTTTCCACTTCTATTTTGTTTGGTTTGAACAGTGAAATATTTTTATATTCAAAAAAGTTAGTATTTTTTGGGTCAACCGAGATTATCACGTCATTTTCATTTGCGAGTTTGATGATTTTTTTTATCAAATTTTTGGATAAAAATCCTTTATTGTAATCTTGTAGGATGACGCCATCCACAGTCGAGATAATTTTCTTAATATAATTTAAAATTTCCTTTTCTATCTCGTGGTGATTATATTTGGGATTTTCAAAATCAATGCGAAGCAAGTGCTGGTTTCTGGCAACAATTCGAGTTTTTTTGATTGTCGGTTTGTTCGCAGCCAAAAAAATTCCTTCGGTTGAGATTCTACTTTCAGCAAAAAGAGTTTTAACAATCGTACCATTTGCATCTTGACCGATTGTGCCAATAGTCAGCGGGGTGGCAGATAGACTTTTTATATTGTTGGAAACATTGGCAGCTCCACCGAGACAATGTTTTTCTCCAGAAGCATTTACAACCGGAACAGGTGCTTCCGGCGAAATCCTGCTAACATCACCAAAAATATAATGGTCAAGCATCAGATCACCGATCACAATAATTTTTTTTTGGGAAAAAGAGTCTAATATTTTTTTTAAATTTTCAAGTGAAATTTCCATGTTTTTACTTCCTTATTCAGATTTTAGCCACGTTTTTTCACCGC
>JAYEKN010000131.1:10316-16429 GCA_034661015.1 Candidatus Cloacimonadota bacterium | reverse complement strand
TTTTTGAACTGATGATATATTTATATGGTTTTTTTGCAAAATACAGAACTCCGGCATTTGTAAAACCTTCATTGGTCAGTATTCGTAGATTTTTCAGTATTTCATTTCTAGGAAGACTGTTAGAGATATTTGCAAGTTTCAAATAATATTCAAATTTATCTTCATCAAAGTCTCTCCAATCAAAATTCGGACAGATTTGTTCATCAAAGCGAATTTTACCGGATCTTATAGCGAGTGCTAAAATCTCATTTCTACTCATTTTTTGCGAGTTTGCTCCCATTCTCATAAAGAAACCAGATGAGCAAGAATAAGGTTTATTATTTCCTTCTCTTATTTCTATAGCTAAAATATTTTTAACTTCTGTTAACACTAATATTATAGATGGATCACAATTATGAGCAATATCCTGAATCCTGGATTTCAGCTTGTTTGTAATAGTTATACCCTTCATTTTTCCAACATCAGATACACCAAGATACACAATTCCACCCGAAGCATTAGCAAATGCAACGATTTCTTTGGAGAGGCTTTTATCAGGAGATTCTTTGAATTCTATATACTGACCCTCTCCTAATTGAAGAAGTTCATCTAAATTCTTTCCATTTACTAAGTCATTCATGTTTTTTGTTTCGTGTTATTTTCAGTTTGCTCTAATCAGAATTCAGGAAAAAACGGCAAATATCGAACTAGTTCGCCAAGTGGAAAATATTCTATATTTGCAGATACAGAATTTTTTCCTCTAAATTTCTTTAATACCTGCAATATTTTTTCTCTTTTCATTTTTTTACATATTTTTTATGAATTTATAAGAAATTATTTTATAAATCAAGACAATTACGAACTGCATCTTCAATTCTCGTAAGTATCTCATAAGAAACTTTTCCTGCAGGGCTTTTTGGAAATCTATTTGAATCTAATGAACGGAGTTGAAAACATAAAAACACAGTTTCCAATGATAACCCACTATCTGAAGAAGATATGCGGACATTGGTCGGATAATCACGTGAGATATTCTCCCCTTTCGTTCCTACAACCACTGTTACTACAAGAGGAAGCTTATTAATCGCATTATTAGATAAAACTAATACCGGACGATTACCTGCTTGTTCTCTGCCTTTGGTTGGGTTCAAGTTCACAAAATAAATTTCCCCCCGCTGAATTGCCATTATATTGTCTCCAATCCATCCATTTCAGTATCAATAAAGTCTTCATGAATCTTCTGCAACTCCTTTTGAATTTCATTATCTGCTGCCATAGCAGTAATTTGTTGTTCAAAATCCAGATTTAATCGGGATTTCTTGATACCTCTTTGTCGCCAACGATGAATAATCCGTTCAATTAACAGTAATTGATCTGCTCGGGATAATAAATTAATATTTTTTTCAATCTGAGATAAATTTATAGAATTCATATTTTTTCTCTTTTCATTTTTCTTTATCACTTATTGTCTTCTAAATCCACAAGGCACCAAACACAAAACCACATTCTTAAAAGCCTTAAAATTAAAACCACATTTCAATGAATTAACAAACTGAAAATACGCCTTCAAGTTTTCTCCATGCATCCGATACGCATATCCAAATTTAAAATACAAATCCGCCATTCTTTTCCTAATTACCTTTCTATATTTTTTATAAAAAGCAGGATTAACCGAAATAAATTTTTTCAACGTTTCTATGTCAATTTTCTTGTTTAATTCATAATCCTGCTTGCTGAGGCTTTCCTGCCAGACTCGGCGGTTGTACAATTTTTTTTTAACAACCCCGGCTTTATAATGCCTGCATAATCTCAAAAAAAATTCAAAATCTTCTCCAACGGGTAATTGCTCATCAAATAATCCTGTTTTTTCCAAACATTCTCTTTTTAGGATAATTCCGGAAGTTATTAAAAAGAAGTCCAAAAAAAAATCGAGTAAAATATCACCTTTGACCAATTTTACTTTTCGGATATAATTTTCGATGGTTTTACCGGTTTTGGTGATGAAATAGTTGTCGCAATAAGCAAAACCAAAATCGGAATTTTCTTCAAATATAGCGAGCTGTTTTTCCACCTTTTCAGGAAGCCAAATATCGTCGGCGTCAAGAAAGGCAATGTAATCTCCGGTTGCATTCTTCATTCCGAGATTACGGGCGGCTGCGGGACCACTGTTTTCCTGATATAAATATTTGATCCGATTTTTGTATTTTTCCAGCGATATTTTTAGGTTGTTGGTAGTCCCATCATCTACAATAATGATTTCAATATTCTTATAAGTTTGAGTTAGAACACTTTCTATTGCTTCTCCAAGATAGGGGCAATTATAGGTTGGAATAATTACACTAACTTTTTTCATTTGATTTTTTGCCACAAAACTAAAGGATAATTTTTAAGCTTTAGCTTAAAAAAAATTATATTTTCGCAAATACCAATCCACCGTCTTCTCCAATCCATCCCGAAAATCAGTGGAAACAGACCAGCCAATTTTCTCTTTTATTTTTTTACAATTCAGGGAATAGCGTTTATCATGCCCGGGTCGGTCTTTCGTAAAATGAATCAAATGTTTGTAAAAATCTTTGGGCTTATCGGTTTTTTTTGCAACAATTTCGCAAAGTAGATTGAGCAGATCAATATTACTCCACTCATTTTCAGCGCCGATATTATACTTTTCTCCCGTTTTTCCTTTATGGATGATTTTCCGGATAGCATCACAGTGGTCTTCCACAAATAGCCAGTCGCGGATATTTTTTCCATCACCATAAACCGGAAGCGATTTTTCGTGCAACATGTTGATTATCATTCTGGGAATAAATTTTTCCGCATGCTGAAAAGGTCCGTAATTATTTGAGCAGTTTGAAATTGTAACCGGAATTCCGAAAGTGTGGAAATAGGACATAACAAGATGATCGGAAGATGCTTTTGAGGCGGAATATGGGCTTCTTGGGTTATAGGGAGAATTTTCTTTGGCTGAATTAGGCTCTTCCAAACTGCCATAAACCTCATCGGTAGAAATGTGATGGAAAAGTTTATCGGATTTGTTCTTCCAATTCTTTCTGCACAATTCCAACAGATTGAAAGTGCCCAAAATATTTGACATAATAAAAGGGCGAGGACTGGAGATTGAGCGATCTACGTGTGATTCTGCAGCGAAGTGAACGATGCAATCGGGCTGATGTTTCTCGAAAACGGTTTCCAGTTTTTGGAAATTACAAATATCAATCTGCTCAAAAAAATATTCGCCCCTTTTCCGGTTGAACTCGGTTCCATCCGACAAAGTTTTTTCAATATCAAGGAGATTGTCTTGATTTCCGGCATAAGTCAGTTTGTCAATGTTGATAATATTTCCAGCATAATCGCTCTCATTTATCAAATATCTGATAAAGTTACTCCCTATAAAACCAGCTCCACCGGTAATCAAAATATTTTTCATAGCTCTCTTTATTTTTATAATTTGAGCAATTGGAGGTTCACCACTTTTTAAGTCAAGGTTTTTGAGAAATTGAAGGTGCATTTCGCTGTTTTTAGAAAAGAATGAAAATTATGTTCTCATAAAATTTGACATTAGTTAATGAAAACAAAAATAAGTTGATAATAAAATAATTGAAAAGAGGTAATCATGCGTTTGAAAATATTTATTTTGATAGTTACCACGCTATTTACAGCTAATTTATTTTCGCAGGAACTAAATCTCTGGCAAAATGTTTGTAATTCGGTAGCCCAAGTTGATTCCGAGATGATTGTAAATGTGGATTTATCCACTTCTGTGCTTGATTCGGCTACAACCGAGATATTCTATTCAACCGATGGAGCACAAAATTGGTTTGAAGAAGAAATGATAAATATGGACGAAGTCGGATATCAATTTACTTTAGCAGACAGTTTTTTGGTGAGTTCTGCGGAGGATAATTTTTACGGATTCAGAACTTATTATGCAACCGGATTGGATACCTTGGCAGATAAAATATTTTTCTCCATGTGTGCGAAAAATCTATCCAATTCTTTTCCGGTCGCGGAAAACTATTTCACAGAAATTTGTCCCGATTCTTTGGGAGACGCTCAAGGGGCATCCTCTGACCCATTTTTGGATTTAATCCGATTCTCCGGTTCTTTCTCCGAAGATAAATTCTATTTTCAATTGACTAATGACGATGATGAGTGGAAAACCTATGGTGGAATGTTACCTTTTTTGCCTCCTTGGTATATCTACAGCATCGCTTTGCGAAATCCTGAATCTGTAGATTCTTCGCTCTATGCAATCGTTTACGCTGATGTACCCGAGATTCCAAACTTTTTTCCAGGATTGTCTGCCGGCTTATATAAAGGAAACATTTTGGATTCAACCTTTTCGCAGATTGGAGAAGTTGAGCATGAAGTAGTGGACGGCAAACTGCAACTTGCTATTAATATCGAAGATCTAACGACTGACCCGGATTTCGGGCAGTGGCCCAATATTAGCGGAAGTATTTTTTGTGGTGTGGCTTTTATTACTATTGGATTGGATGGAACTCAACCTGAAATCGTTTTGAACGATTTGAGTGATCCGTGTTTTTACTTTCCCCAAATTAGACAAGTGGCGAATGGAGATACAACTGTTCCCGAACTATCCGAACTCACGTATTTGCAGACAGGTAATGAAGTAACATTTAGCATTTTATATACAGACGCTTCAAATAATCTTCCGACTGTACGAAAATTGGTTACGGGAAATAATTCGGAATATAGTTTATCTTCAGCAGATCATATTTATGATGATGGTAGCCTTTTTATCAGAACTATTTCTCTCGATGAAATTGGAACTGATCCTGTTTTTGCAGCCTTTTCAGATGGTTTGCATTCTGTAATTTCAAATGAAGTTTTTGTGAACAAGGTAGATAATGAGCATTTTTCTTTTTCAAGCGTTAATATTTTCCCGAATCCATTCGCAAATTCAGTTAATATTTCGCTGGAACTTGGCTCGAATAATATCGAAGTTGAGAATGCACGAATTCAAATATTTAATATTAAAGGGCAGAAAGTAAGATCTCTGTCCCCGATTAGTTATTATTCCGGAAAATTAAATTTTTTGTGGAATGGGAAAAACGAACAGCAATCTACGGTAAATTCGGGTATATATTTTTGCAAGATCCAGATCGAAGGAAAAGATTATCAAGCGGAAAAATTGATTTTAATGCGATAAAAAAATGTAGCAATTCAAAAAAATATAAACGGATTTAATCTGAATAGCCACGAGGATTTATCTCGTGGAAAAAGGAAACCAAACCAAATCCGGGGTTTTAACCCCAAAAGTGAAAACAAGATATGAGATTGATCTAAATATATGCACAAATTTTTAATAAATTATAAGTGTTTTTTAGAGATTTGAATTTCTAATCCTTTTTAGATTTTTTATGCTTGTGAATTATATCTTGCAAATTATATTTTTTGGGCTTGTGTTTGTAGATTATTTTTTTTATCTTTTTTAAATTACCATAACAAATAATGATGTCATTTTCCAATATTTCTGTGTCCGGAATGGGATTTTCTTTCCAAATGTTGGCTCTAATAAGAGCGATTATTTTTAATTTGGGGAAAACTTTTCCAAATTCTTCGATGGTCTTTTCATCAATTCTGTTTTTTTCACTTATTTCTAAACTGGCTATGCCAAAACCCTCTGGTACGGAAATAAGTTCTTGAAAATAAACAGGTCTAACGAGATTATGTTTAATAAGAAATATCTCGAATTTAGCGGAAAGTTTTTTACCAAGTTTGGAGGTGGAAAAAAAAGCATTGATTAGAAAAACGGATATTATAATTATAAATAGATTGATTAAAGAAATATGCCAATGAGTGATTTCGCGAAATGAATTTGCAAACGTGGCAATTAATGTAACTAATCCTGCATGCCCAAGCATCATTAAGTAACTTGCTATTCGCCTTCTTTGCGAACTTTTAGTGATAACTTCGGATTCTTTGGTAGTAAAACCTGTCCCCGTGAAACATGATAATGCCTGAAATTTTGCAACAGACCAGTCCAAGCCGGTTAGTTTGAAGGCGATTCCACCAATTCTTACGACAATAAATGAAATCAAAATTAATAGTATAAAAAAAACTAAATTCATAGCAATTCTCCATATTAAATTAAATTGGTGCCCATCCGT
>JAYEKN010000131.1:0-10216 GCA_034661015.1 Candidatus Cloacimonadota bacterium | reverse complement strand
CCAAGCCGGTTAGTTTGAAGGCGATTCCACCAATTCTTACGACAATAAATGAAATCAAAATTAATAGTATAAAAAAAACTAAATTCATAGCAATTCTCCATATTAAATTAAATTGGTGCCCATCCGTCTTGATCTGTGTCGAATCTATACTTTACGGATAGATACGAATTCATGAACAAAATAATTTTGTATATTTCTGTCAAGAAATGTTTTTTCAGATATTTAGTTTTGCTTCCCGCACACCAGACAGTGCAAGCGTACCACACTTGTTTTGATTGACAAATATCTACCAAATTTTTTGTTAAGCAAAAAAAACGGAATGGAGAAATTTATGCAAGTTCTCATTCAAAGAGTAAAACGAGCATCGGTAAAAGTTGATGGTCAAATTATCTCAAGGATAGGAGAGGGGCTTTTGGTATTTTTGGGAATTTTTAAGCACGATACGAAAGATAAGTGCGAATATTTAGCCCGAAAAATTTCTAAGCTGCGTATTTTTGAAGATAAGGCCGGCAAGATGAATTTGAGCGTAAAAGACGTTGACGGAGAAATTTTGCTTGTATCTCAATTCACCCTTTGTGCAAATTGCAATAAAGGAAATCGTCCCAGTTTTGATAATGCTGCTCCGCCGGATATAGCAAAAATGTTTTATTACGAATTTGCAGATTTTTTGAAAAAAAACGGGATTGAACCTCAATTGGGCTCTTTCGGCAGTTTAATGGAAATTGATTTGTTAAATTATGGTCCTGCTACTTTTTTACTGGAAAAGTAGAGGGGGCGGTTTACACCATAAGTATCCACCCTTTTTGATATTTCCCCGTTCCTTAATATAGTTATCAGAAATTTTATATCGTCTATTCTTTTTTTCACTCTCCCGTTTTTTTTAATTTCTTGTGAATAGTTTGGTGCGAATATGGTAGAGAAAGAATCTCTTTTATTCTTCTTGCTCTCCAAGGTCTGTTGCATTTTTTGATTTGGTATATTTTCATTAGAAGAAGCCGATCCAATAAAAGCTTACTATTTTTCACCAATAACCATTGTTTTTACTTTGTGGTAAACTTTCTCGCTATTTTTTCCACCAGCTTCAAGGTGAATAATGTAGATTCCTACAGGCATTACTTTTCCGGCTTCATCTTTGCAATCCCATAAAAGCGAGCCTTTTGAACCAACCCAATCTTGATCGGCAATTATTTTGATCAACCTGCCTTTTACATCGAAAACACGCACGTTTACTTCGGATATTATTTCCGGCAAATTGTATTCGATAAGAACCGATCGCTTTTCTCGTAAGGAAATTGGGTTCGGTGTAATTGACAGTTTCACATCATGCCCTAATTGATGAACAAATATGCTATTTTGCCTTCCGGGAGTAGCACCAATTTCTGCAACGGAACTTTCCCAGTTTGAGGGATCGTTACTGTTATGAATGGGATTCACCCTTTCCAAAGAATTGTTTTCCACTTCTCCCCAATCCGCATAATAGCGAATGCTATCGAGGCGTGAACCATATTCGTCCAATAAAATTAATTTATCTTCGCTGTTATTGAGGGAAGGCAAACCTTCCGCAAAATGCAACGGATATGATTCGTCGGAAAAATACTTATCTTTTATAAAGTTGGAATCAGATAAATCGGACAATAAAATAATATATTCATCGGGTAGAATAACAAAATTTTCCATATAAATTTCCACCGTATTTGTAAAATCAGCAATTTGCCAACCAACTATTTCTAAGGGATAAGAAAAATCGTGAAATACCTCCAACCATTCGGGTTCGTCACCGGAAGGAGCGCTCATTATTTCGTTTATACAAATCGGATAATTTTGAAGAGAGTTGAATGTAGTAAAAATTTGATCATTTTCCTCTTTCAAATCATTTGCACAATGCAATATAAAACCGAATCTGTAATAATCCTTTTCAATATTTTCGAGTGTAAAAGAAATTTCTAAGGAATCTCCGGATGAGAGAGATAAATTTGTCGAGAAAATAATTTCATTTTCTTCATATTCATCATCAAAATCATCTAAAAAGAAAATCGCTAATGCATTTTCAATGTCTTCAAATCCTACATTTTTACATACACCCAATAACGTAATATTATTAGCGAACACATCTTTTTTCAAACTGATTGCACCCAGATCATAACTCGCTGGTGTAACACTGTTTATTTCACCGGGAGTTGCTCCGCAAGTGTCTGTGCAAACTTCCCAATTGTTTGGCAGATTCTGAAACGGGTTGATTCTTTCCAAGGAAAAATTTGGAGGACAAGAATAATTCGCAGGAATGTAATAAACCGAATCAAGCAATGTGCAGTTTGAGTCTGCGAAAACAACCGCATCAGGTGTGGAATTGTTCAAGTTAGACCAATCATCAGTTTGAAATAGCCGCAAATTCTCATTATAATAATTTTTTACAGAAATTGTATCTTCGGCAATAATGGCGTATTCACCCGCAGGCAGTAGTTTATTTGTACAAATCAAATTCCAGTTATTTCCGGAATCCTTAATTTTCCACCCGAACAAATTAAAATCTCGTTCTGAACGATTGTAAATTTCCACCCACTCCGCATTTGGTGATTCGGGACGATACAAAAATTCATTAATGATCAGCGGAGTTATACCAAGTAAAATTGAAGCCGAAGCAAAATTATTTTGCGGTTCATCATCTTCGGGGAAAATAATTTCCACAGATAGTAAATTGTAACCGGCAGATAGCGTGCCGATATTTTCAGTAATAGTAATGTTTTGTTGTGGTTGGAGTGCGGTCGGATAATTTCCTTCAAGCAATAAATTTTCATCCCAAAAAATCCGATAACTCCATTCTTCCGACTGAACGGTGATTTGTGAATTGTTTTGTGCTTCAAAGGAAACTATTATCTCATCAAGCGAATCCGGATTTTCCGGTAAAATTTGGATAGATAAAATTTCTAAATCCATCACCAAATTATTGGCACTACCCGGGTTTGGTTCTGCACAATCAAAAAAATCTTGCTCACAATTATTCGTATCATTTCCATCAGGAAAGCGGATGAGCGAATGCCCATCACCCACATTGGGAGCAAAATAAATTCCAGGTTGATTTGCATCTCCGGGAAGATTATTTCCATTGGGTGAACTATACAGAATTGTGTCAATTGTATCCCCGGAGGCAGAGATCAATCTTATCCCTTCAGTGTGGCTTCCACCATTGTAAAAATTCAACTCTGTAATTATATCTGCCTGCGGAACATATTCTTCGCCGATAATGAGAAACTCTCCGGAACCAATAATTACGTCGGGAAAGGTGAAATCTATCGCGAACCCACTACCGCCCGTTTCGATTTGCCACTGGCTTAAATTTTGTGAAATTTGTCCTGAATTAAATATTTCTATCCACTCATAACCCGTATCACTTCCCGGATGGTTGTAATATACTTCGTTTATTTTTATCTGCTGACCAACGAGAGAACCGGACAATAAGATGGCAATTAAAACAGAAAAAACAATTTTCATAGCGTATTCCTCCTAAAATTTTAAAAAACCTACATTTTATTTTTTTGTGTGAAATGTTTTACTAATAATCTCCAGCTTCATTAGGGCTATCAATTTATCCCCTTCCGGGAAATAAACGGAATTATCAATTAAGTAGGCAATTTTTTGTTCCTTATCATAAAAAGCAAAACTGGCAAACGCTCCACCGGTGCAGTTTGTCTCATTTTGCCATTTCCCAAAAAGTTTGAATCCGTTAAAGGACTCAAATTTATATTTTTGCTGAATCACATCTTTTAGATAGAATTCATCACCCTCATAATATTTTTTTCCGATCATCAATCTCTTATTCCGAAGCCATTCCTTGTTTACAATATTTTCCGGCATTTTTTCCCAATAAATCCCAAGGAATCTATCGGGATATTTTTTGACTCGCAGTAGATAGGAAACAAAATTCGATTCATCATCCCTTTTAAAAGTAATATATCCTTTTGGCAATTTCAATTCCCACGGATAGTGTTCTCGTTCATATTCCATTTCTTTTTTATTCAAGCCTGTTTTATAAACTAATCTTTTCAATCTTTGCATCCTCCGATTTTGAAAAACTTCAAAAATCCGAGTAATATTCTCGAAAGTGTAGAGCAGTACCGATTCTACGTCTTTTCCAATAACAAAAATCACAGTTTGATTTTGCACCCAAAGATCTTTTGTGGCTATCATGGTTGCAGAAAGTGAGTCGGAAATTGTGGCAACTTTATCAGGCAGAAGTTTCTTCACATATTCGGAAACGGGCTTATTTGAATGAACATCACAAAAGAAAAGGAGGTTGGCAAATTTGTAATTTTGCTTAATGGCAGCAATTTTTTTTCTTTCTAATGTGAAATATTTTTCATTCGAGGTTGTATAAAACATTCGTTCCAGATTCTCGTGCAGTTTTAATTGCCCATAGTCCCAGATTTGATTGTCTGCAAACGCATAAATATCGTTAAATTTTCCCCAGGAAAATGGTTTGTGAATGTTCGGACGATTTTTATCGCTTCCTGATTTTCCGCAACCAAACAGTGTGATAAGTATTAGGGTTAAAAATAATAAATTTCTAATTTTCATTTGTGTTTTTTCTCCACGTTTGTTTTAAATAAATCGCAGCCGAGAACCAGCTAAGGAACGCTGCAAGATAAAAAAGCCAGATAATTCCGGTTGAGATAAATGGTATCGGCTCTATGAAAAAACTTATGTAAACTTTGTAAACAAGGGTAATGATTATTGCCACCATTTGTTCTGTGGTTTTTATCTTTCCAAAAATATTAGCTGCCAGTACGATATTTTTTCGGGATAAATAATTTCGATATAAAGTAAGAAAAATTTCCCTTAATAAAATGATTGCAACAATCCACCAACTCAAAACATCCCAATAAACAAAAATAAGCAGGGCAGCCACAACCAATAGTTTATCAGCAAGCGGGTCGAACATTTTCCCAAAATTTGAAACATAATTATATTTTCGAGCAATCATACCATCAAAAGCATCTGTGAGCGAAGCGAAAACAAACAGAATCATGCTTGTTAGGTAATATTCCTTAAGGGCAGAATATACAAAAAATGGAATGAAGACAATCCGCAAAATTGTGAGCAAATTGGGAATGTTATGCTTGTACTTTTTCATTAATTATTTTGATCTTTCTTTTTTACCACGAATGCACTAACTTTTTTTGTCACCAATTAAATTCAATAACGAAATTATGAAATACAGACCGATAAGTCCGAAAACGTAATAAAAACTGCTATTAAATTTAATAGAATTTACGTATAAGAAATTGAGAATTTCACTTCGCCAAAAATAGAGGGGAAGCAAAAAAGCCATCAATAAAAACAGCAACATATAAAAAAATTCCAAAATCAAATGCCAAATTTTATATAAATGTTTTGAACCGGCAAGTTTCCATTCGAGCCATTTTTTTCTGCACTGAATTCGAATTAAAAGTCGAATTAGTAGGATCATCACTCCCGCTAAAATTATAATGAGATAAAAGGGATATAGCCGATACTTGTAAAAAATGTCATTCCAATATGTAAACATTGTTAATTTTTTCTGATTATAGTCAAAATATTTTACACCTTTTTTGGAGGAAAGGTAATCAGTCAAATTCAGAAATTGAGAGGTGGAAAAATTCTTTCCCGAAAAATTAAAAATCATCACATCCGGTATTTCACTTGAGTTCACCCAGTTGCTGAGATTTTGTATATTGTTCGCCTTTTCCAATTCCAAAATGGCTTCCCCACCGGAAGTATATTCCATATTATTGATCTTAAGATAATCTCCCACACTTTCCTGCAAATCCCTGCGGTTTATATTATGTTCAAGATAGAGCAACAATTTGATACTCGAAAAATTATTAGCTAATTTGCGTTCAATTCGTTTTTCGGAGTAATAAGTCAGAAAAATTAATCCACTGGAAACCACAAGGATTATTGAGATAAGAAAGAGGTGGAAAAATATTTTAGTGTATAATTCGATGAATTTTTTAATCATAGTTTCTTATCTTTTGCACCACAGCCACAAATAGATTAAAATTATTTTGTGCAATAATTTCCGAAAATTTGTTTGGAGGCAAAAACGAATTTTGGGGACTGGATTCACCCTTTTTTGGTTTTTGAAATTTCGGCATAAGATTTATTTTTACTTCATTAGCATAATTTTGATAGAATTTGTAAGCGATCGGCTTGAGATTATCTCTTCTTTTGTAAAGTTCGCTATCAAATTGTAAGCATCGTGTTTTGGGATAAATGACAAAGCCCATTCCATCGAGTTTTAGCAAGTAGGAAAAAATGTCCAAGATATCCACGAGAGAACAAAGAATTTCGTGTTTTGCAATTTGCCTTTCTCTGATCGGGCTCAAGCGTCCCTCGTTCGGTTCAAAAAAAGGAGGATTTGAAAATGCTATTTCAAAAGTTCCGGGAGAAAATTTCTTTGCGACATTTCTGCCGTCCATGTGGATTAATGTAATTTTAGGGGATAGTTCACAATATTTCACGTTTTTTTCTGCAAGCTCATATAGGGAAGATTGAACTTCGATGGATGTAAGAGAAATATTTTCTCGCTTTGCAGCAAGCAAGATGGAAATAATTCCACAACCGGTACCGAATTCAAATGCGTTTCCTAAGAAATTTTTACTTGTGTAATTAAGAATACAATCTTGGAGAATGAGAGAATCTTCGCTACTTCTATATCCGTTTTTATGTTGAAATATTTTTAGATCGTTGTAGAGAAGGTCATCGTAAGTGTATTTGCACATTCTCAGATTTCCGGGAGAAGATCAATCCGTTAATCCCGTATGCCCGAAACCTCTGGCGTTTCTCTCAGTTTCGTTTATCTCGTCAGTTTCTACGATTTCTATTTGTGGAACCTGCAAAAAAACTATCTGAGCAATTCGCATCTGTTTGGTAATAACGAAATCTTTCATTCCGTGATTTATTAGGATCACTTTCACTTCGCCTCGATAATCTGCATCAATCGTTCCGGGAGAGTTCAAAACTCCGATTTTGTGCTTAATTGCCAAACCGCTTCTTGGTCTTATTTGTGCTTCAAAACCGGGGGGGATTTCAAGGGAAAATCCGGACGGAATTAATTCAACCAATCCTGGTTTCAGGATTATCTCTTCCTTGATGTCTGCGAAAATATCATAGCCGGAAGAGTGGGGAGTTTTCTTAATCGGCAGTTTGGCACTATCGGTATTTCTTTTTATTTTAACGTAATTCATTAGAATTGGCGAGTTGCTATAAACTCGCAGATTTTTTCAAGATATTCTGCTTTTGTTCCATAATATGAGATTATTTCTCTTGCTTCGTTCTTCAATTCATCCACTCGCTCTTTGGACGCCTTCATACCCCAAACTTTCGGGTAAGTTGCTTTACCGCTTTGCGTATCAGCACCGGTTTTTTTCCCCAGCAGCTGGGTATTACCTTCTACATCCAAAATATCATCAACGATTTGAAACATCAGGCCAATTTTTTTCCCATATTCATCTACACGTTTGATATCATCTTCACGAGCCTCTGCAAGGATGGCGCCATAAAGGATCGAAGTGTTAAGGAGTTTCCCTGTTTTATTCAAATGAATATAATCCACGATTTCTTTTGTAACCTCTTTATGTTCACTCTCAATATCCACAACTTGTCCACCGATTAAACCCGTAGTCCCAGCAATTTTGGCGAAATCATGTATTAGGGTATTTTTTTGTTTTGGAGAAATTTTTAGCATCATAAGAATTTTGAATGCTTGCAAAAGTAGAGCATCACCAGCAAGCAATGCCATATCTTCTCCAAATTCAATATGACAAGAATTTTTCCCGCGTCGTTTATCGTCATTGTCTATATCCGGCAAATCATCATGAATCAAAGAATATGTATGAATCAGTTCAACAGCAGCGGCAAGGGGTAATATTCTTCTGTCCATGTGTCCGAATAATTGATAAACCGTAATTGTGAAATAGGGTCGAATTCTTTTTCCACCGGCAAAAAGTGTATGACGCATAGCTTTGTGAACAATTTTCGGATATTCATCCTTACGTGGCAAAAACCGATCAATGATAATGTTTACGATTTCTCTTTTTTCCTTAACATCCTTTTTTAAACGCATCATTTTAGTCATTTCGTTCTCCCAAATAACTTACCTATCAGATTTCTTGATAGATGTCTTTTTCTGTGATTCTTGCAACAAACTAATTTTATTCTCAATTTTTTCCAATTTTTTCGAGCAAGAATTTGCAAGTCCTATCCCCTCTTCATACAATTGAATAGATTCATCCATATCAATATTTCCCTCTTCAAGTTTTTCTACGATTTCTTGTAATCTTTTTATCGAATCTTCAAATTTTATTGTTTTGGGCATAATTTCCTTTTCTAATTGTCAGGGAACAGTCCTCGATTCTATTCGTTACGGTTTGATCAAGGACGTCTTCAAACAAGATTTATTTTTCGCTATCTTTCAATAATGCAAATCAAGATGCCTGATTTAACGGCGATAAAGATTTTATTTTCTGTATTATAATTACTAATTCCTCTGCTGCTGGAGCGATAAAGTCTTTCATTTTGAGTAGAATATTCCAGACCTTTCGTATGGGCAATAAGAACAGAATCGGTCAATGGTAACAAGGAGATGTTTTTTTTTTTGGTGATTTCAATCTCAAAATCATTGTTTATAAAAAATATTCGGTTTTTTTTGTTGAGCAACATAAAATTTGCCTGATTGATAAATTTTTCAATAATAAATATATTTGCCAAAGAATGCTCAAATTGTCCGTTTATGCTATTTACAATTACCAAATCGTTAAATCCTTTTGAAATACAGAATTCCACTGCGAGTTCAGTGTCACTTTTATCTTTTCTAAAAGGGAATTTAACAATTTCCGTT
The DNA here is from genome assembly GCA_034661015.1 of Candidatus Cloacimonadota bacterium. Lineage (NCBI taxonomy): Bacteria > Pseudomonadati > Candidatus Cloacimonadota > Candidatus Cloacimonadota bacterium. The sequence continues at coordinate 1,341 of JAYEKN010000131.1, read as the reverse complement.
TTTGAGGTAAGAGATTTGAAAACAGAAGGATAAATAGAATCGCAATCCCCAACGAGAGCATCAATAGGAATTCCATTTTGAAACAGAAAGTTTGCACCCCCATCAGCAGCAACAATGTAGCAATCCGATAATTTGCTGATATTTAATGTGAAATTATTATAATTATTATTACAAAAGATGTATGCTTTATCCAAATCTAAGTTTTTACAATTACGAAAGATATTTGCTATCTACAAAAATAGTGGATTTATTTTTATTGAAATATCTTACCGGATTTTTAGATTTTCCATAAAAATGGACTTCGTAATGAAGATGGGAACCTGTTGAAATGCCTGAATTTCCAATCTCTCCAATAATTTGATTTTTTGTAACTTTGTCACTCCGTTTTACATGAAATTTTGAAAGGTGACCAAAAAAAGTTGTATAACCGTATCCGTGATTGATTGATATGTAATAGCCATAAATTTTATGATAACCTATTTCTGCAACGGTTCCATCAGCTGCAGAGTGAATCAATCCACCGTAATGACCAGCAATATCAGTGCCGTGATGAAATTCCCTTTTTTTTGTAAACGGGTTGGTTCTGTAGCCATAACCATCGGTAATTCTACCGAAAGCCGGTTTTATAGAGGGAGTGTGTTTGAAAATCTCATTTTTTACATTGACAAATTTATCTACTTCATTGTAACTGAATTTTTCAAAACCGACTTGTCGTTGTAGTTCCCCTATCTGTTGCAGTAAATCGTTGTGAAGCGAAAAAATATCTTGATTGGAATTATAAAAAAGTGAATCAATATACTGAATTCCCCCAACACCCATTTGACGAATATCTTCATCAATAGGTTCCAAACCTTCTAATTTCCTTACCCGTTTATCTGTATTTTTTAGGGATTCTAAGGTGTATTTAAGAGTGTCAATGACGGAAGATAAGTGGCTCATCTCTTCTTCAAGTTTTTTATTGTACGATTGAACTTTGTGGAATTCTTTTCTATCTAATTCTTGGGTAAAAAACAAATATGTCATTACTCCACTCGCAATCACGAAGAGTGTAACGAAGGTAAAAAATATTGTTGCAATGGCTTTGGGGAAATGAATCTCCCTTACGACGTGGGAGGGGTTTCCGCTAACCAAAACGTGCCAATTTTTATTCATAAAGGTTTGCCTAATATTCTCAAACAGAACTTATTGATATACACTTAATTAAAAGATAAAATCTGTAATCATGCCAATCTCTGTCAAGTTTATCGGATTTGAAACCAGATTGCATTTTATAACATTTTTTTGAAAAAGAATTCTTATGAAAGAAGCAAAATTTGAAACAGGATTTTAGCTTTCGAAGGA
>JAYEKN010000130.1:7594-16474 GCA_034661015.1 Candidatus Cloacimonadota bacterium | reverse complement strand
GAGCGTATCTATAATCCAAATTTTAATTATGGCGAATATGCCACAATTAGAAATCAAGCAGGATTGAACAGTTACAAAATCAGCGTAAAAGAATGGACTGCTAAAACGAATGCAAATGATTTAATGAAAAAGTTCACTCGTCAGGAAGCTGTCAGCGCTTTATCGGATTTAGTAAAAAAGGGTAAAATACGAAGAGTTTGCCGAGGTATTTACGATTACCCCAAATACAGCGATTTCCTAAAACAAGAGTTGAGTCCTGATATTGATCAAGTAGCTCGTTCATTTGCCCGAAAATTCAATTGGCGGATAGAAATATCGGGGGATAGTGCATTAAATTTATTGACTTAATATAGCACAATAATATTTATGAATTAAAAATAAATAATGAGGGAAAATGAAAAAGAAATTAACGAATAAAGCAATTAGAGATGAAGCCGGAAAATTTGCAAAAGCTATTTCCAAAATAGAAAATAGTGAATTATATAATATTAATGATGGCAAATCAGTAGGAACTTATGTTGAGCATAAATTCCAAAATATTTTATCGGAAACTTACGAATATGAAATAGGAAATTCTGCTCGTGGAATTGATTTTCCTGAATTACAAATAGACTTAAAAGTAACAAATTATAGACAACCTCAATCATCATGTCCCTACCGTTCTGCTAACCAAAAAATATTCGGCTTAGGATATTCTCTATTAATTTTTGTATATGAAAAAATAGATAATAATGAATTACAATCAAGCAGACTTAATATCTTACATTCAATATTTGTTGATTCAACAAAAACAGCTGACTATCAAATAACAACAAGTATAAAGAAAATAATTGAAAATAATGGAAATTCTGATGATTTGATTGCATTAATGAGAGAGAAAAATCTTCCGATAGATTTTGATATCGAGGGTCCAATTATAGCAGAAAAACTACTAAACAATCCATTTGAAATCGGTTATTTAACAATAGCTAATGCTTTACAATGGAGATTACAATATGGTCGAGTAATTCAAAAAGCAGGTAAAATTGATGGAATTATTAAAATTACATAATAGTAAACAAAAAGTAGAATTTGGTGATTTTCAAACTCCAGACAATCTTGCATTACAAATTTGTGATTTTATCAGCAATAATAGTTATAAACCCAAAACAATAATTGAACCAACTTGTGGAGTCGGAAGTTTTATAATAAATTCTAATAAAACATTTAATTCTGCTGAAAAAATTATAGGCATTGAAATAAACAATAACTATTTAAATATTTTAAGAAAAGCAATTTCAAGTAAAAAAGTAATTTTGGAAAATCAGGATTTCTTCAAAATGGATTGGGGAAAATATTTAAACCAATTGAAAGAACCATTATTGATGATTGGCAACCCACCTTGGGTCACAAATTCAAAACTTTCTTCTTTAACCAGTTCAAATTTACCTAAAAAAAATAATGGTCAGCAACTTAAAGGTATTGAAGCGATTACAGGAAAATCAAATTTTGATATTTCTGAATGGATGATAATTAAATTATTGGATGTATTGCAATATAAAACATCACTTTTAGCTTTTCTTTGTAAAACAAGTGTTGCTCGAAAAGTTTTGATGTATATATGGAACAATAAATTAAATATATCACAATCATCTATTCATCTAATAAATTCAAAAGAACATTTTAATGTTTCTGTTGATGCTTGCTTATTTATTTGTCAATCTGGAGAAAATGTCCAAACCAAGCATTGTCCGGTTTACAGTAAATTAGACTATAAATCTTTAATATCAGATATTGGAATTAAAAAAAATAAATTGTTAGCAAATATTTCATTTTATAATAAACATTCACATTTAGAAGGAAACGAATATTATAGATGGCGTTCAGGTATTAAACATGATTCTTCAAAAATTATGGAATTCTTTTTTAAAGATGGTCTTTTTATTAATGGTTTTGGAGAAACTGTTGATTTGGAAATGGACTTTCTTTATCCTCTGTATAAAAGTTCCGATATTTCAAAAGATGTTTTAAGCTTTCCTCGAAAATGGGTTCTTATAACTCAAAAAGAAGTTGGTAATGAAACAATATATATTAAAAATATTGCACCTAAAACTTATCAATATTTGGAGAAACACTCAAACATTTTATCTCAACGGAAAAGTTCTATCTATAAAAATAAACCTAAATTTTCAATATTTGGTATTGGAAAATATTCATTTTCTAATTATAAGATAGCAATCTCCGGTTTATACAAAAAAATACATTTTCAGTTATTGGAAACTTATAAAGAAAAACCGATAATGGTTGATGATACTTGTTATTTAATATCTTGCAATACAAAAAAGGAAGCTGAATTACTTCTCAAAACTTTGAATTCTCAAATAGCAAAAGAGTTTTTTCAATCTTTTATTTTTTGGGATTCAAAACGTCCAATTACATCTTCAATTTTAAATCGGTTGGATATTTTAAAATTAAGTAAGGAACTTGAACTAAATTCTTTAACTGAGATTATTCTTGAGAAAAATCAATATTCACAAATGACAATTTTTGAAGATTTTGAAAGACATAATATTCAATATTAAGATAAAAATACTCAAAACAAACATATCTCTGCCCGAAAAGATGAGCGCGGCAGTGACCAAACATTAGCAGAAATTTTGGAGGAAAAATGAAAATTAGAATATTCTTTCTATTTGTCGGTATAATTTTATCGTCACAGGTAGTAGCTCAAACAGCACCTGATACTTTGTGGACCAAAACATATGGTGGTAGTTATACTGATCATTCGTATTCAATTCAGCTGACCACAGATGGAGGTTATGTCATTGTGGGTTATACTGAGTCTTATGGCGCAGGTAATAGTGATTTTTGGATAATAAAAACAAATGAAATTGGAATTGAAGAATGGAATCAAACTTACGGTGGTAATTCTTCAGATGTAGCTCACTCAGTTCAACAAACCTTCGATGGAGGATTTATTATCGCTGGTTTTACATGGTCTTATGGAGCAGGTAATTTTGATGTTTGGATAGTTAAAACAGATGAAAGTGGAAATGAAGTATGGAATCAGACTTATGGTGGAAGTTATTTTGATCTAGCTTTTTCGATACAGCAAACATCAGATGGCGGATATATTATTGCTGGTGAAACTGAAACTAACGTTACAAGTTCAAAAGATTTTTGGTTAATAAAAATTGATGAATATGGAAATGAAGAGTGGAATCAAATTTATGGAGGAAGTGATCAAGATAGGGCTTATTCTGTTCAGCAAACCATAGATGGTGGTTATATCGTTGCAGGATATACTGAATCTTATGGTATGGGAAATAGTGATTTCTGGATAGTAAAGGCAGATGAAAATGGAATTGAAGAATGGAATCAAACTTACGGTGGTAATTATTTTGACAAAGCTTACTCAATTATACAGACCACAGATGGAGGTTATATCATTGCAGGATATACTGAATCTTATGGAGTAGGAGTTAGTGATTTCTGGATAGTAAAAACTGATGATAGTGGAAATGAAGAATGGAATCAAACTTACGGTGGAGATTATTTTGATAGAGCTAATTCAATTCAACAAACTTCAGATGGAGGATATATCATCGCAGGTTACACTGAATCTTATGGAACAGGACAGGTTGATTTCCTTTTGGTAAAAATAGATGCAAGTGGAACTGAGGAATGGAATCAAACTTATGGTGGGAATGGTTATGATTATGCTTATTCAGTTAGACAAGTTACAGATGACGGTTATGTTGTTGCTGGTGGTACAGAGTCTTATGGATCTGGTTTATATGATATTTGGCTTATTCGATTAGGTGCTGAAAATGATATAAATTTCGATAATATTTCAAATAATCAAGCAAATCATTTTTCTAATTATCCAAATCCGTTTAATCCAGAAACGACAATTGTCTTTTCAATCCAAAATGATTCTAAAGTTGAACTTGCGATTTACAACATAAAAGGACAAAAAATCAATACATTGATTAACAGTGAATTTACTACAGGTTTTCATTCAATTATCTGGAATGGAGATGATAACTTAGGCAAACCTGTAAGTTCAGGGATTTATTATTATAAGTTGAATGTAAACGGCAAAACTGAAGCAGTGAAAAAATGTTTGTTTTTGAAATGAAAAAAATGCTGCTAACAAACAGTTCCACAACCCAGCATAAAGAAAAGCAAGAAGAGCGTGGCAGGCTTGAGACATTATCGAATAGCAGCTATTTTATTCCTTTAACTCAAAATTTTAATTTGTTTTCCATTCTTCACTCAGCACTTCCCCGATAGTATAAAGCGAGCCGGTTACGCAGATCAAATCTCGAGAATCTGCAATCTCTTTTGCTTTTTGCAATGCTTTTTGAATATCTTCTTCAACAATATAGTTTTGGGTGTATTTACCGGTTTCATCAGACAAATCTTTGGTTTCCGCTGCTCGGTCCGAATGAGATTTGCAGATGACGAACATGTCCACAATTTTACTTAGCTTTTTGATCATTGTGCGAAAATCCTTGTCATATAATATGGCAATCACGACGATCAGTTTTCGATATTCGTAAATGTGTGTGAGGTTAAAAACAAGTTTCTCAATTCCCGCTGGATTATGAGCACCATCCACGAGAATAGTAGGCTGCTCCCTAATTTTTTGCATTCTTCCATCCCATAAAATATTTTTCAACCCGTTTTTCACCTTTTTTTCTTCTAATTTCCAGCCGAATTTATTCGCTAAGGCTGCACACATTAGCAAAGCTAGCGAGGAATTATCAACTTGATGAAGCCCCGCGAGATTTATTCTAATATTTTTGTAGTTAATTCCAAATTGAGGGATTGAAATATTATACGAGCAACCTGATTCTTCCAATTTAATCGAAGAATTTTTTATTTCATTTTCTACATCGAGAATCGGGGATTTTTTTTTCTTCGCTACCGAAAGGATCGCTGCTTTTGCCTCTTTTGGCATTTTTCCCACACATACAGGAATACCCTCTTTCAATATTCCCGCTTTTTCTCCGGCAATTTTTTCAAGAGTGGAACCCAAAGAATTTGTGTGATCATAATCTATATTCGTGATTGCTGTTATCACAGCGTTTACGAGCACACTTGCATCAAGGCGCCCTCCTAAGCCAACTTCCATTATGGCATAATCGGTTTTCTCTTCCAAAAACATCTGGCAGGCGATGGCTGTAGTTATCTCAAAATATGAAGTATCATATTTTTCATGTAGTTTGCGGAATTTGAGATATTTATTTAGTAACTTTTTTTCGCCTACCCGTTTTTTATTTATTCGGAATCGTTCATTATAATCTACCAGATGCGGGGATGTATTTAAACCGGTTTTGAATCCATGTGCTTCTAAAATAGTTTCCACCATTGCAGCAGTGGAGCCTTTCCCATTTGTTCCAGCTATATGAACGGCATTTATCTTTTTTTCCGGATTTCCAATTGCATTAAAAAAATTAGTTATATTGACCAACTGTAATTTCTTTTTCCCAGCTGATTTTTCGTAAATCTCTTCTAAAAATTCTTGATAATTCATTTTAATCCGTTTGAAATTTTGTTATTCACATTTTCTATTTCTTTTTTTGAAGTTGGAAAATTTTTTTACAAAAATATATGGTGCTAATCTATAGAGAGAAATCATTTTATTCAGAAATGATTTATGAGAATAAAAAAACTCTGGAAATCTCACCAGAGTTTTTTTATTTAGAGTCCATCCGTAAACTCGCATTTTTGCAATGATTCCCCGAATGTGATTCGACGCAGATAAACCCCAAGTGGAATATAAATACAAAAACATTCCACAGGGCAAGCACTGATTATGCTGATGAACCCCTGTTGAATATAAAATACAAAGCATTCAACGGGGCAGGCGCTGATACTACACTTTTTACAAAATAAATTTATCTTGCGAAAATCGGTTTTTTCAGTGTTCATCTGCGTCGAATCCCTACTTTACGGATGAACTCTATTAAGATTCAATTGAGAAATTTATTCTTTATCTTCTGTTTCCGCTTTTGTAGCAGGTTCTATTTTTCCAGATTCTTTTTTCTTTACTTCACAAATCGGAAGAAATTCTCTTCCCCAGGATTCTTTTATCACTTCTGCCATAGCAAGATAAATTGCGGAAAGACCGCAGATGATCCCTTCCCAGCCGGCTATTCTGCCGATGAGAACTGAGCCTGTCCAGTCCTTGATCGCGAGTAACCAAAAAAGTATGGTCAATGAAAGAAATACAAATTGAATGACGCGGTTCGCCCTAAAAGTTGCCAACCACATAAAGAATGTGAACAAGCCCCACAAGAAAAGATACCAAGCCATAAATTTGGGTAGAGTTGGGTCACCCCAACCAATTTTGGGGAATACAAGTAAAAATACAAGAGAAATCCAGAAGAGTCCGTAAGATGTAAAAGCCGTAGTTCCAAAAGTATTTCCTTTTTTAAACTCGAGCATTCCAGCAATTATTTGTGCCATTCCACCATAAAATATTCCCATTGCCAAAACCATAGAACTTAATCCGAAAAAGCCTGCATTGTGAATATTTAGCAGAACTGTTGTCATCCCGAATCCCATCAAACCGAGGGGAGCGGGATTTGCTAATTTATTTTCCATATTTATCTCCCTAATCAGTGTGCATCCTTAAAGTAGACTTCTCGAGAAGTCACGGGCCATTCCGTGACTAATTGAAAAAATTATCTATTAAGTTAATTGGCGTTATATTTGTAAGTTGGAAAATCTTAAGTCAAGTTCAAAAAACGGACTTTAACTCAAGATTTTCCTTTACGGACAGACTCTAATTATAATCCGTACATTTCAATTATTTCTTTTTTTGTTTTTCCGAGAATGTCATATTTTTTGCCAACCTCAGTGAAAGCAGCGAGAGCTTTGTCGAGATGATGTTTTTCGTGTCCGGCAGAAATTTGGGTTCTGATCCTTGCTTTTCCGTTTGCTACTACCGGGAAGAAAAATCCAATCGCATAAATTCCGAGTTTATAAAGATCGTTAGCAAAATCTTGGGCGAGTTTTGCGTTGAAAAGCATTACCGGAACAATGGGTGTATCTCCGGGTTGAAGAACAAAACCGGCTTCTTCCATGCCTTTACGCCAGTATTTTGTATTTTCTTCCAATTTGTCTCGTCGTTCGGTGCTTTCCGAAAGGATTTCCAAAACTTTGAGCACACCGGCAACCACTACCGGTGAAATAGTATTTGAGAAAAGATAGGGACGTGCTTTTTGTCTGCAAAGTTCCACGATTTCTTTTCTACCGGAAACACATCCACCGGATGCACCCCCAAGAGCTTTTCCAAAGGTCGTAGTAATAATATCAATTTTGCCGACTACACCATATTTTTCATGCGTTCCTCTACCGGTTTTACCGATAAATCCTGAAGCGTGGGAATCATCCACAAAAAGCATGGCATCGTATTTCTCGCAAAGTTCTACCATTTCATCAAGTTTAGCGGTGTCACCGTCCATTGAGAAAACACCGTCGGTAATTACAACTTTGAGCCGTTTATCAGAGTGAAGTTTCAATTTTTTCTCGAGATGTTTCATGTTGGAATGCTTGTAAGTGTCGTGCATTGCAGAGCTAAGACGAATTCCGTCCACAATGGAAGCATGCACGAGTCTGTCTGAGATCATCACATCTTCAGCGGTAAGCAATGCTTCGAAAACTCCGGCATTTGCATCCATGCAAGATGGAAAGAGAATTGTATCTTCAGTTCCGAGAAATTCAGAAACTTTCTTTTCCAGCTCGTCGTGAATATCTTGCGTTCCGCAAATAAATCGTACTGATGACATTCCGTATCCGCGTTCATCCAGACCCTTATGAGCTGCGGCAATTACATCCGGATGGCTTGATAAACCGAGATAATTATTTGCACACATATTGATAACTTTTTGCAGAGAGGCACCCTCCGGGAATTCCACTTCAATGTCTGCGGCCTGAGGTGAGTGAATAAACCGCTCTTTCTTAAAAATTCCGGCTTTTTCAATTTTGCCGAGTTCTTCTTTGTAAATATTTCTAATTTTGCTGCTAAAAGCCATAGTAAAACTCCTTCATAATTATTCTACGCAGAAAAATTGTAATTTAACTGATGAACACTAATAATTTTGTAAGATTATTAATTTCAATCATGGATAAATCGGTTTTTCGGCGTTTATTTGTGTCCTGTTATTTGTAAAAACTCTGTGCAAGATTGTCTCACACAGAGTTTTATAGAATTTCTATTGAGTAAATTCTTTAACTAATTTTACGATACTATTTACGGAATCAAAAGCTTCGGGGCTAGCTTTATCATCCGGAATTGAAATATCATATTCTGTTTCCAAGAATCTTTTTAATGAAACCATTGAAAATGAATCTACGAGACCGCCGGATATAAGAGGTGTGTCGTAACCAACTTCCTCGTCTTCATCTTCCACATATTCATCAATCACGTATTCCAAAATTACATCTTTCATTTCTTCCATTTTTATTCTCCTTCTAGTTGATTTTATAATATTTTTTTCATTCCACGGGACAGCACATATTTTTCATAATTTAAAATTTCTTTTTGGATTTCAAATTTCTATTGGTTAACAGAAAGCTAATCAGAAGATTTGTGTCAAAAATAATCCTATTTGGACGAATCATATCTTGCTTTTCTTACTTTCTCAACTTCGTGTGTTATTTCTTGAAATGAGGGGACAGATTCAGGATTTGATCGCATTTTTTTTAGGAGCTTAACAAAATCATTATGAGAATCAGATAATCTATTAATTTGAATTAATTTCAAATCAACTAAATTATTTAGTAGCACTTTAACTTTTGGTTCTAATATATTAATTACTAAGCTTTCCATTTTTCCTTCCTATCATTTCTTTTTTACCGCCGAGAACAGAGAGAACGCAGAGATTC
>JAYEKN010000130.1:3038-7494 GCA_034661015.1 Candidatus Cloacimonadota bacterium | reverse complement strand
TTCAAATCAACTAAATTATTTAGTAGCACTTTAACTTTTGGTTCTAATATATTAATTACTAAGCTTTCCATTTTTCCTTCCTATCATTTCTTTTTTACCGCCGAGAACAGAGAGAACGCAGAGATTCATTCACTGATTAGTGTGCATCCGTAAACTACTATTTTAGCAATAGCTCCACCAGCTGGTGGATGATTCTACGCAGAAAAACACTGATTCGGCAGATAAACGCTGATATTACTTTTTATAATTAAATTTTTATCTGCGTAAATCATTTTTTTCAGCGCTCATCTGCGTCCGATCTATACTTTACGGACAGACTATAATTAAATTTTCTTCTCTGCGGTCTCTGTGATCGCGGCGGTGAATGACTTTTTTAATCATCATCCATTCCCGATACATCGCCGAGTTCTTCTCCCCATTCTTTTGCATGGAGAAGGCGGCGCATAATTTTTCCACTTCTCGTTTTGGGAAGTGATTCCATATATTCGATTTCTTGAGGCATTGCGAGAGGTGATAATTTTTTACGAATGAAATTCATTATTTTCAGTTCGAGCTGAGGACTTTCTTCAAATCCGGGTTTTAGAGTAACAAATGCTTTCACAACTTCCATGTTGACTTCATCCGGTTTTGATACAACAGCAGATTCTGCGATCGCTTCATGCTCAAGCAAGGCTGATTCCACTTCAAATGGGCTTACAAGATGCCCCCCGGTGTTGATGACATCATCATCTCGACCGACAAACCAGAAATAGCCATCTTTATCAATTGTTGAACGATCTCCCGGAAGATACCATCCGTTCACGAATTTCGATTTGTATTGTTCCTCATTTTCCCAATAAGTTCTCATCATTGCGGGCCAGCCCGGTTTGAATGCGATCAAACCGATCTTTCCTTGCTCCGTGATAGGTTCAATAGTCTCCGGATCAACCACGGTTGCCGTGATACCCGGGAAGGGTTTTCCCATCGAACCGGGTTTGATCTTCATTTCCGGATAATTCGTAAGCATAATTGAGCCGGTTTCCGTTTGCCAATATGAATCAAGAAATTGATGTCCGAACACTTTTCCAGACCAGATAACGGCTTCTGCATTTAGCGGTTCGCCCACACTCGCGAGATGTCTCAGAGAAGAAAGATCATATTCTTTTATAATTTCATCGCCGGCTTTCATCAAAGAGCGAATTGCAGTTGGTGCGGAATACCAAACTGTTACTTTATTTTTTTCGATAAATTTGTACCAATTTTTAGCAGAAAATCCGGTATCTAACACGCATTGAGTTACTCCCAAACTCCATGGTCCGATGATTCCATAAGAGGTGCCGGTTACCCAACCGGGATCGGCTGTGCACCAATAGACGTCATCATCCTGAAGGTCAAGCACCCATTTTGTAGTAAGATATTGTGAAATCAGCGAATAGTGAACGTGTTTTACTCCCTTTGGCTGTCCTGTTGTTCCTGAAGTGTAGTGCAGTACCGAAGGAGATTCTGCTTTTGTCGGATAGATTTCCAAATTTTCTACCGGTGCTGCTTTTTCCAGCGAGAAAGCAACTTCTCGTTCTTTCAAAGGTTTTTTGCCCTTATCGTCAACCACAATAATATGCTCCAAATAAGGCATTTTTTCGATGATTCTGCGAACTTTACCAACATGCTTTTTCTGAGTAATGATCGCTTTGGTTTTTGCATTTTCCATTCTCACAAATAGTGATTCATCACCAAATGCAGAAAACAACGGTTGTGCGATCGCACCGATTTTCAAAATGCCGAGAAAACTGAAATAAAGTTCTGGGATCTTGTCCATAAAAAGACAAACCCGATCTTCATTTTCAACTCCCAAATCTCGCAAGAATTTGCCAATAGTGTTGCTTGCCAGTCTTGCGTCATTGAAAGTATATTGTTTCTTCTTATTACCAAATCCTTCCCAAATTAGTGCGGTTTTATTTGCTTTTCCTTGCTCACAAATTCGATCGGAACAATACCAACCGATATTGAGCAAATCTCCATCCTTATAATTCAGGTCTCTTTCTGCGATTGACCAATCAAAGTCCTTAATTCTATCATCATACGAACCAATATTTGACATCATTTACTCCTAATTAATATTTATTATATTTTTTTGTTTTAATTTTATTGCATCTATAAATTCAATCTTCAAACCAATTTGAACTTAATGACAAAAATGGTAAAATGTTCGCTTTCGTGTCAATAAACTTCAAATATTCGGATGATAATTTCAATTCAAAGCTGCTATTTGATTTATTGGTAATTATTATTCCCAATTTTTTAACTTGGATTTTCCGGTTCAATTTTTTATGGGGTTATTCTGCCAAAATATCACCGTGCCAGTGAAGACTATCGCTTATATGAAATATGCATCTGTAAATGTCGTTTACATTTGGCGGTGCTGTCCATGTTTTATAGTGAGAGCTGGCTGTGAATTCATCATGATCTAACAAAGTATCAACAATTTCAAAATTAGAATTTATAATTATCATGCTAATTTCTCTTGTCTGATCCAAATCAAATGGGATAAAACATGTTTCAGAGACAGGATTGGGGTAAGCGGGTCCAAAAGTTACAGTAAACAAACTGTCACCAAAATGCCAATCGGTAGAATCAATTGTTCCAATAAGATTTCCCTGAATGTCAGTTTCTGTTATGCCGGCGAAGTCTGTAAGATCGTTTGCAAATATCGGACAGGGAGTATAAAAAACAACCGTTGTCTCTGTGTCTTCGGTGCCATTATCGTAAAATGCCTTTGCTTCAATTATATGATTTCCATATTCGACATTTGATAAAGACCAATTGAAACCGAAGGGCTGGATGTAATCTTCGATAACTAATACATCGTCAATAAAGATAAACACGCCTTCGACATTTTCAATATTTGTTGAATTTACTTCAATTGCAACCGGATTCTGCCAAATGAAATGGTCTGTTGCGGATGGAATTTCTATCGAAACTATTCCGCCAACTTCTTCGTCATTGATATCACATGACAAAAGAAACAAACCGCTGATGATCAGAATGATTGCTAATATTTTTTTAATCATTTTGTCCTCCGTTATTTTATTTTCTTTCCCAAAACTTCGAGCATATCTTCCGTCATTCTATGAAGGTCATATTCGTGTTTCCAATCCCACTCTTTGCGAGCTACTGTGTCATCCATTTTATTAGGCCAGCTTTCTGCGATTGCTTGGCGGACTTCATCAATTTCATAGTCAATGGTGAATTCGGGAATGTGTTTGCGAATTTCTGCAGCGATTTGTTCCGGTTCAAAACTCATTGCCGCGACGTTAAAACAATTTCTGTGAATCAACTTGTTGGGATCAGCTTCCATAACTTCGATTGCTGCCCGAATACAATCCGGCATATACATCATATCAAGGTAAGTGCCTGATTTCAGGTTGCAGGTGAATTTTTTATTCTTCAATGCTTCATAATAAATTTCTACAGCATAATCTGTAGTTCCACCACCGGGAAGAGTTACATTAGAGATGATACCCGGATAGCGAACTCCACGCGTATCAACTCCGTATTTTTGATGATAATAATCGGCAAGCAATTCTCCGCTCACTTTCGTAACACCATAAATTGAATTGGGACGCATTATTGTATCCTGAGGTGTGTTGTTGTGCGGGGTGGAGTTGCCGAATGCCCCGATTGAACTTGGTGTAAAGAGTGCGAATTCAAAATCTTTTGCTAACTCCAGCAAATTGTTTAGGGTTCCCATATTCACTTTCCAAGAGAGTTGCGGTTCTTTTTCGCCGACTGCAGAAAGAAGTGCCACGAGATTATAAACCGTGTCAATCTTATAATGAGTAATCACTTCTGCTATTCTAATCTGATCGAGACAGTCTGCTATTTCATAGGGACCGTCTTTGAGAATTTCCGGAACATCGGTTTTAATATCTGACGCTACCACATTGGTTTTTCCATAAATTTTCCGAAGTTCAGGGACAAGTTCCGAACCAATTTGTCCAGCTGCTCCGAGCACTAAAATTTTTTTCATAAGTTTTTTATCCTGTTTTATTTATTTTCAATTTCGATTTTTTTAATTTTCTAAAATTACAATTGCAATAGCAGTATTTTTTGTGTGAGAAATTGAGATGTGAATTGAATTCACTTCCATCTTTTCGATAATTTCCACCGCTTTCCCATTTAGATTTAAGCCGGGTTTACCAAGTTGGTCATTGATTACTTCCACATCATTCCAGTGGATTCCACCTCTCCAACCAGTCCCGATTGCTTTGAAAAATGCTTCCTTTGCAGCAAACCTACCGGCATAATGCTGGGCGCGAATTGCGATATTTGTTTTCTGCTCACAGTATTCGATTTCAGCTTTAGTAAAAATTTTTTTTACGAAACTTTTTCCGTGCTTTTCCAACTCTTGTATAATTCTACCGACTTCTACAAGATCAATTCCTGTGCCTGCTATCATAATCTGGAACTTTTTTCAAAC
>JAYEKN010000130.1:0-2938 GCA_034661015.1 Candidatus Cloacimonadota bacterium | reverse complement strand
AACCACAGGTTACTGCTTTTCGGTTTTCTCATTTTTCTCTTTCCCATTCTCCGTTTTTAAATGTGTTGATAAAAATTTTATATTTTTCCTCTTCATCCTCATTTCTTGACCACCGTTTTACTTCGTTAAAATTTATCTCATTAAATTTTGCTACCAAGAGAGCCTGTTCAAAACATTGCATATCATTCCAAAAATAATAGGCACTCAAACGATCCTTCACGCATTCGGTTGGAGAGATAATTTTCAAATCTCCGGTATCTGTATGGAGTGTAATAATATCTTTAATTGGCTCTTCTCCCACAGACAGGGGACCTGCTGGAAATTCAACAATTAAATCTGTATCCTTATGTTTAAAATAACGATTCTCTTCATAAAAATTGATTTTAGACAGACATTCAATCAAATCAGTTCGCTTTATGTAATAATCTTCAATAAAATCCAAATCCATTGAAACATATCTATTTTCCGAATAAATACTAACGCAACTACCTCCGGTCAGGGTTACTTCTATTCCGCATTTTTTTAAATGCGTGGAAACAAAAGCACCTAATTCTTTTACATCCATCTCAGCAATTTTTTTCATAACGGTTTATTGCTCTTACGAGGACGACGTCGGTTGTAAAGTAATTTTTTTTTCAAATCCTGTGGATAAAATTGTAATGCTTTTTCCAGCAAATTTTTTAACTCCTGTAAAAATGGATAACGTGGATTTAATTTGTAGATCTTGGTTCTACCTTGTGACTGAGCAAATACCACACTACCGGATTCAAGATTTTTCAGTTGATTGATAATTGGTGTAAGGGCAATATCGTAAAATGCCGCCATCTCTCGTGCATATCCTTGTTCACGGCAAAAAATAAACATCAGTATTCTTTCCTTATAGATCGAACCGAATAAACCCTCTAACATACGGTCTTCCTTTTTAGTTCATATAAACTATTTTTGGGTTCATTGATATTTACTTGCGATTTTGTTGTAAAGCTTTTCCACAATTTCATAATATTTTTTAAGATTTGAAATGACAATTTTTTCAAATATCTGATTTTCCAAACATTGCTTCGCAGTTTTCAAGCCAAGTCCTGCTGTTCTTTTACGAGTCGGCACGGACCATTCCGTGCCGAATGTCCGGACTTACCCCGAAGCGACCCTGTTAAATAAAAAAATAAATTTAACGGGTTAAAAAGCGTAAGGTGAGAACAGACAAATTTCGGCACATTCGTCGCAGTTCTCGGCTCAAAGCAAAAAAACGCTTTCGAGCCAAGTCCTGCTGTCCGGACTTACCTTGAGGACAGACAATTTGTGAACACTAATAGATTTTATTTTGGGGGAATAATCCAATTCAGATCTTGTTGTCTCCAAAATTTATTTTCAAAATTTTCCAGAACAGGTTCTATAAATTTTTTTATTAAACTCATACAATCTTGAAAAGACAAATCATCGTCAATTCTCATTTTTCTTATAAAAGCTTCCCATTGCCTCTTTTTTGTTACATTATTAATAAAATTCTCCGAATAAATCTCTAACCTACTTGATAACTTAGTTTGGCGATTATTAAATGTTGTTTTTATTGCCTCTCTTAAAATTTGTAATTCAAAATCTTGATGACTTGCTAAATGGTAAATATCAAAGAAATCTTTCATTCTACTGGTTGTAAATCCCAAATTAACTATTGCTTCAAATTTTTCCGCAATAGCAGATTCGGGACTATACGCGATTAATTTCGGGACTGGCATATCCATAAGAAAAACAGGGAAATCAAGCATAACAGGATTTGGAACTACTTTATCACCGAAGCCAATATCAATATGAAATCGCATTTTTGCCTGCCCCAGATAAGCCAAACAATGAATTCTCGTTCCCGGATAGATCTCATCTTCTTTTATTATTTCCGAAGTTAGGCTTTTCGGATCAAACTCGACTCCATCATTAACTTTTATTTTAACAATTTGGCTCATCCGAGATAGTAAATTTTCTTCATTATTGGCTGTTTCTATTCCAAGAAAATCAATGTCCTTTGTTGGACGAGAACCGGGAATTTTATAAACAAGAAATAAAAGTGCGCCTTTTAAGATAAATTTATTTTTATATGGAGAAATTGATAATCGATACAGCAATCTCTCCTGGAAATACTGCAATAAAACCGCATTAAAATTGCGACTATTATCTTTTGCAATTTTTAATAATCTTGTTCTTACTGAAGCCGACATATTTTTTATATTTTTGCTCATTCTATTACCATAGCTTTCATGTAAGGATGCATTATCGTTTTTACTTTGGCTTTGATGGCATAATTCCAGAGTTTATTTATATCACGATCTTTCCTTTTAAGATAATTCTTTAATCCTTCGAGAGCCAGATCCTCGCCCAGTTTGTTACGATAACGGAACATATCACAGATGGTCTTTTCAGCACTGTATATCTTGAAAGAACCAATTTCTGTTTCCACTTCTTCAATTCCTAGTTCATAAAATCTTTTGCGAAAGTAAAAAACTTGCACAGGAGGATAGTCAATTTTGGTTCTTTTGTCAGAATTTGGGATAGCGACATAAACAATTTCAGGATTAATTGTCGAAAGCTCGTGGTATTCCAGAGCAGAAATGAGACAAATTATACCATTTTTAAGAGATTTACAAACATCAATAAAACTTATAGGATAATCGCCCTCGCTATACATATCAGTTAGTCTGTAAAGACCCGGCTTGATCTTTTGAATTTTTCCATTATCTATAAGTTTCCGGATCTTTCTTGTGTGAAAGCCGGAATGCTTTAGCTGCTCCATTCGGGCATAACCTTTGTGCTGTTTAAAAAACTCAATAATTTCTTTCATTGTTCATTTCCTCTGTCAGTATATTTTATTGACAGAGAAATAGAACCGTTTGTTTTCTGTCAAATATCTCTTTTCCAAACATCTTTTGCTTTGTTAAATTTATCTTATCGG
>JAYEKN010000129.1 GCA_034661015.1 Candidatus Cloacimonadota bacterium | reverse complement strand
GAAAAAATCAAATATTAGCTTGACGCAGATTGTAAAATATTGGGTTTTTGACCCATGTTTGCAAAAGTAATTTCTTTCACGGTTTTGGGGATCAATGCGATTCCAATTCAAGTAGAAGTCGATTCAAAACAACAATCACAACCATATTTCTCTATGGTCGGCTTACCTACGAATTCTGTTCGGGAAAGCAAAGATCGAGTGGTGGCTGCTATGCGGAATAATGGTTTTGGATTTCCCGCAAAGGCTTACACTGTCAATCTTGCTCCCGCGGATGTAAAAAAAGAGGGAGTTGGATTTGACTTGCCTATTGCAATTGGTATTCTAAAATCCTTACAAAAAATATTTCCGAGATATTTGAATAAAATTGGAATGATCGGCGAACTCTCTCTGAATGGTGAATTACGACCGATAAAAGGAATTTTGCCGATTGTTATTTCCGCCAAAAAAAATGGTTTGGAAGGAATAATTGTGCCTACTGAGAATGTGAAAGAGGCGGCTGTAGTTGAGGGTATTTCTGTTTTTCCAATTAAAGATCTCAAACAATGTGTAAATTTTCTGGAGGGAAAAGAACACGTTAAAGCGGTTTCATTGAAAATGGATGAGATCTTTTCGGATACAGTATCTCATTATTTGAATATGTTTGACGTTAAAGGACAATACAATGTAAAGCGGGCTCTTGAGGTTGCAGCGGCGGGAAGACATAACATTTTGATGATTGGACCACCTGGTTCAGGTAAAACAATGCTCGCCCGTCGAATCCCGGGAATCCTTCCTAAAATGACATTGGAAGAATCGCTGACAACTACCAAAATTCATTCTGTAACCGGAAAGTTGGAATCGAAAAATTCGCTTGTGGTAAATCGTCCCTTTCGCTCTCCGCACCATACGATAAGCGATGTAGCTTTAATCGGTGGAGGAAGCTATCCTCAACCCGGTGAAGTTAGTCTGGCTCATAACGGAGTGCTGTTTTTGGATGAACTGCCCGAATTCAAAAAAACCGTTCTCGAAGTGATGCGGCAACCGCTCGAAGATGGAGTTGTTACGATTGCCCGAGCAGTTCAATCACTCACTTTTCCGGCAAACTTTATGCTGGTTGCTTCTATGAATCCTTGCCCTTGCGGGTATTATGGAAGCGATGTGAAGGGACATGAATGCCAATGCACCCCGACCATGATCCAAAAATATGTTTCCAAAATTTCCGGTCCTTTACTTGATAGAATTGATATACACGTGGAAGTTCCGGCTGTTAAATACGAAGAATTATCTTCCAATCCAAAAGGTGAAAGATCCGAAGATATTCAGCGAAGAGTAAATTTAGCCAAAAAAACTCAGTTAAAACGTTTTCAAGATTCCCCGAAAATCTTTTTTAATTCCGATATGTTTTCAAAACATATTCGCGACTTTTGTCAAATTGGGCAAGAGTGCAAAAATTTGTTGAAGATAGCTATCGAAAAATTGGGGCTTTCCGCCAGAGCTTATGACAGAATACTAAAGGTTTCCCGGACAATCGCAGATCTTGATCAAAGCGAAGAAATCAAACCTTCGCATATTAGCGAGGCAATCCAATACCGCAGTCTTGACCGAAAATATTGGTTATAGAATCTATGAAGCAATTCGATTGGCAACTTTTTATCACGTTAATTGTGCTAATAATTTTTGGCGAAATCGCGATATATAGTGCATCCATCCAGAAATTCGGGGAGAAATATGTAACATACGATTATTATGTAAAACAGCTGATCTGGATTTTTATTTCAGGCATTTTGTTTTTTGTTATTCTAAAATTTCCAAAAATATTGTTAGATTTTATTACCGTTCCTGCTTATGCTCTTTCCATATTTCTGCTGATACTGGTTCTCCTGCTTCCTGCAACAAAAGGAGTGCACCGCTGGATTCATCTTGGAGGAATAAATATTCAACCTTCGGAATTTGCAAAACTAACCACTATCTTAATGGTTGCAAGAGCAATTTCCTCAAAAAATCTTTCCCATTTAAAAAAAATATTCTACGCATTTTGCGTGATTATTCCACCGGCTTTACTTATCCTTAAAGAACCGGATCTCGGTAGTTCTCTTATTTTTTTCGTTTTTGCCTTGCCAATGATTTATTTTGCGGGAGTGTCGCTCTTTACGATTTTTCTCTTGATTTCACCCCTATTTAGCATTTTAGTCGGATTTTCCTCGATTGCCTGGATAATATTCGATGTGATCCTCCTCATTGTCCTACTATATAACAGAATTGCACTAATACATGCGGCTTTTATTCTCATTGCTAATGCATTTCTTTCTTTTCTAACACCCCTTTTTTGGAATACTCTGCGAAGTTATCAGCAGGAAAGAATTATCACTTTTCTAAATCCGGCACGAGATGTTTTGGGAGGTGGTTATCAAATCATTCAGTCAAAAATAGCAATCGGCTCAGGTGGGATTTTCGGGAAAGGATTATTGCAAGGAACACAAAAAAATTTAGGGTTTTTGCCGGAACAACAAACGGATTTTATCTTTTCTGTTGTCGGTGAAGAACTCGGCTTTTTCGGATGCGTATTACTTCTTTTGGCTTTTCTTTTTTTGATCTATCGCGGATTTGCAATTTTGAAAAAAAATAAAGAAATCAAATATCGAATCATTATAGCCGGAATATTAACATTTTTGGTATTTCAAATTGTTATAAATGTTGGAATGAATATTGGCATATTGCCTGTGGTTGGAACTCCCTTGCCTTTCATTAGTTACGGGGGAAGCAGCCTCCTGATAAATATTATTGCAATTGCCTTATTAATCAAATTTGAAAAGGAACGAAGTTTTGTTTATAGCTAAAAAACTTGAAATAATTATTTGCTATTGAAAATAAAATACTATAATTTCGTTTAAAAGAAATTCAGTAATAAAATGAAACTAGGAAACTATAACTTTTAACTTAAAACTCAAAAAAATAGAATGAAAAATATTATAAAAAAAATTCTCGAAGAACATATCGAAGTGATTCGAACTTTAGATAATTATTCAGAGCTAATCCAACAGGTTGCAAAAGATATTTCTGCTGTATTGGAAAACGGACGGAAAATAATGCTCTGCGGAAACGGTGGTAGTGCAGCTGATTCCCAGCATCTTGCTACCGAATTTGTGGTTCGCTTTCGAAGTGAATTGAACAGAAGATCCTTACCGGCTCTTGCTCTCACAACCGATACATCTCTAATCACCGCCGGAGCAAATGATTATGGATTTGACACGATATTTTCTCGTCAAGTAGAAGGATTGGGAAATAGGGGCGATTATCTAATTGGAATCAGCACAAGTGGAAATTCTGAAAACGTTTTTCAAGCAATCCGCACAGCCAAAGAAAAAGGTATTCACACATTGTTGCTTTCCGGTAAAGACGGCGGAAAAATCAAATCAGTTGCAGATGATTCGCTAATAATTCCTCATAAAAACACAGCAAGAATTCAGGAAGCTCACATTACAATTGGTCACATAATTTGTTTATTAGTAGAAATTAATTTATTCAAAAACAATTAAAACAAAAAATGGAGAATGGAAAAAGGATTTCTCGTATTATTTTTTCCGTTCTTTTAAGGAG
>JAYEKN010000128.1 GCA_034661015.1 Candidatus Cloacimonadota bacterium | reverse complement strand
ATACCCGTGATATTTTTCTTATTTTTGGAGTAAAATATCCGTGATATTTTTCTTATTTTGGGAGTAAAATACCCGTGATATTTTTCTTATTTTTGGAGTAAAATATCCGTGATATTTTTCTTATTTTGGGAGTAAAATACCCGTGATATTTTTCTTATTTTTGGAGTAAAATATCCGTGATATTTTTCTTATTTTATGAACTCTTTGTGTAATTAAGTGTCAAAAAAAAATCACCAATGAATTCGTGTTTTTTTGTGTCTGACCTCCACGGGCATATAGATCGATATGAAAAACTTTTCAATGAAATACGCATTGAAAAACCAAAAATTGTTTTTCTTGGTGGCGATCTGCTTCCCTCTGGTTTTATTGCAAATCGGTCAATAGATATTGCGCACAAGGATTTTATTAATGATTTTTTGGTAAACAATTTCAAAATATTGCAATCTGAATTAGGACAAGAATACCCAAAAGTCTTTTTAATATTGGGAAATGATGACCCGAGAGTTCGAGAAGCTGCCATAATTCAAGCAGCAAGTAGCGGAGTCTGGACTTATATTCATAACAGAAATATCAAGTATAACCAATTCGATATTTTTGGATATTCTTACGTTCCCCCCACTCCATTTTTGTTGAAAGATTGGGAAAAATATGATGTATCCCGATTTTTAGATGTTGGTTGTGTTGCTCCCACAGAGGGCTATCGTTCATTTCCCGTTTCGGAGCAGGAAAAAGGTTATTCCACGATTCAAGACGATCTCAAAAAAATGACCGCTGAAAAGGATCTGCACAATTCCATTTTTCTATTCCACGCTCCCCCATACCAAACTTATCTTGATAGAGCCGCTTTAGACGGCAAAGTTATTGATTATGTTCCCTTAGACGTACACGTGGGAAGCATTGCGATAAAAAGGTTTATTGAGCAAAAACAACCTTTGATAACTTTGCACGGACATATACATGAATCAGCGTTTATTACCGGCAAATGGAGACAAAAAATCGGCAGAACATTTCTTTTCTCGGCTGCCCATCACAAACATGAACTTGCCATCGTAAAATTTGACCTAACAAATCCGTCAAGAGCCGAAAGAGTTTTGATTTAAACGGACTCATCTTGATTTCATCATTTTCAATATCCTTGACTAGTTTTAGTAACAAACAATTTTTTTTCACAAGCAAATAAAATTGAAATATCATGAAAAGAATCAGACTTTTAGACGAAAAAGTAATTAACCACATTGCTGCTGGTGAGATCATCGAGCGTCCGGCTTCAATTGTAAAAGAGTTAATGGAAAATTCTCTTGATGCGAATGCCAACAGCATATCCGTTATCGTGGAAAATGGCGGAAAAAAACTGATCGAAGTTATTGATAACGGGAGTGGAATGAGCGAAGATGATGCTCTTCTGTGCTTGGAAAGACATGCAACGAGCAAAATTTATAGTTTAAAGGATATCAACGATATTGCTACTCTCGGTTTTCGCGGGGAAGCAATTCCCAGTATCGCTCAAGTTTCCAGCATGGAGATAACTTCCCTGCCACAGAATAACAAAAATCAGCCAGCGACTAATATTAAAATTTTCTACGGCAATATTAACGATGTAACCAAAACAGCAGGCAATCCGGGAACCAGAATCAAAGTAAAAAATTTGTTTAATCGAGTTCCAGCCCGAAAAAAATTCCTCAAAACCGCAAGAACAGAATTCCGGCATATATTAAATCTATTTCAGAATATCGCCTGCATCAATCCGGAAGTTTCTTTCATACTTATCCACAATAATCGCGAAACATTAAACTATCCAAAAGTAAATTTGTTGGAAAAACGAATTGCTCAGATCTTTGGCGATGAATTTTTCCAGAGTAATATTGTTCCGATTCAGGAAACAAATCCACAAATTGAGATCCATGGTTTTCTCGGTTCTTTTAGAGGGAACATTTTTGAGCATAATGTTCACAAAATATTTATTAATAATCGAGCAATTAACGATCGTTTCGTTTATAGTGCAATAAAAATGGCTTTCGAACCGTTCACAAAAAAACGACTTAATAAAAACGAAATTCCATTATACATTATTTTTCTAAATATTACACCTGATAAAATTGATTTCAACGTTTCCCCCACAAAAAATGAAGTCCGTTTTATTAATTCAAATTTCGTCTTCAACTTTGTAAAAAATTCAGTTCGAGACGCTCTCCTAAATCATGAAAAGCAGAATATTCAGGAAAACTCCCCTACCCAAACTTCTTTTGAAAAGCCGAATTTTTCCGATAGATTCTCAGAAAAAACAAATACACATTCCAGCCAATCAAATTCCGTCAATGCTTTTCATAAGGAAAAAGAAAGATTCTCAGACCACAAAACTGAAATGGACAATCTTTTTCTTACAAGGAAAAGTCAGAATTCGGATAAAACTGATTTTGTAACTAATAAAAAGGATGTGCAATTAGTCTCGTTCTTTGATGAAAAAATAGTGAAAAACAAAAACAAAATCGTGGAAACCGAAATGATAAATCCCTGGCAACTCGGTGAATCGTTTATAATGGTAGAGCAAAAAAGCGGCGTAATGATAATTGATCAGCACGCAGCCCATGAACGAGTTTTATATGAAAAAATCAAAGAATATTTTGAGAAAAAGAGGAAGGATTCTGACTGCCAACGACTTCTCTTTCCGCTTGTGATTGATCTCCCGAAATATCTTCAGCAATTCATTCCGGAACTCATAGACGAGCACCATGATTTATTCGTTCAAGCTGGTTTTCAGTTGAAAGTCTTTAGCGGAAATTCTGTAGTTGTTGATGGAATTCCTGCCTATCTAAAAAATTGGGATAATGGCGAAATACTCCTAAATATTTTTAAATATCTCGAACAGGAATATCAGCCGAAAATGGATTTTAAGGACAAACTTGCCCAATCAATGGCATGTCACGCAGCCATCAAAATAAATCACAAACTTTCCAAAAAAGAGATGCTTGAATTGATAAACCAATTATTCGCTTGCAATAATCCCTTTGTCTGTCCGCATGGCAGACCCACGATAATTGATATTACTTTCGAAGAACTTTATAAAAGATTTAAAAGAACTTAGAAAATTGATTTAATTTTATTAGAGATTAAATAATTGCCAGAAGTTTGTCAATCGCACCTTCGATCAAGTTCGCATCCCCCCATTTTTTTACAAGAATG
Source organism: Candidatus Cloacimonadota bacterium (assembly GCA_034661015.1). Classification (NCBI taxonomy): domain Bacteria; kingdom Pseudomonadati; phylum Candidatus Cloacimonadota; species Candidatus Cloacimonadota bacterium. The sequence goes on along the minus strand of JAYEKN010000128.1, from coordinate 414 downwards.
CATCTAAAAAAAACCGAGTTATTTGAGGGCATTTTGTCTGGATTTATTCGTCAGTCTTTTTGGACAAAGATGTTATGCTAAGGATTTATCCGCCAGTTGGCGGATCGAGCATTTTCTTCTTTATTGACTACCGATTTTTGGAGAATGTGTGCGAGGGGGTAAACCCCCACGCTAAATCGAAAAAACTATTATGAATAATACTCATTACATAGCAGCCATTTTTTTCAGCCGGATTTATCCGGCTTTATTCGATTCAGCGTGGGCATTTATGCCCTCGCAGAAAGGATAAAATCTGAATAACCTCAGTGTCAGTGAACAATATTCATTTTCAACCTATAAATTTAGAACTTCTACATCACCCATCTCATTTTCATTCTATTTAATTGATCCACTTTTATTTTACCTTTTTGTGAA
>JAYEKN010000127.1 GCA_034661015.1 Candidatus Cloacimonadota bacterium | reverse complement strand
TCGAATAAATCTGCATCGAATAAATCTGCATCGAATAAAACAATAAATATATTTTTGGAGGAATAATGTTAAACAATACGAAATCCCGAATATTGACGGGAATAAAATTTACGACTATCTGTACAATAATGCTTCTATTATCTATCAATGTAGAAGCGGGTTTTGTCTATAACGGAACTCTCGGCGAGCAGATCAGAGCGTTCTCTTCTCGCTCTTTGGCAATGGGTTCTACCGGAATCGCATCTTCTGAAGAAGTCTTGAATTCCCTAAAAAATCCTGCCATACTCGGTTCCCTTCCGAGTAAACTGTCTTTCCAGTTTAGCGGTAATCTTACGAAAAACGATGAAGACAGGTCGTATCCATTATATGACTCTTTTAGTTCCTATGTGGATAATGCGGTTTATGTTTCCAACGCTCATCTTTTTGACAAATATTTTGCGGGAGTTGCCTATAATTTCGCTATAAAACCATTTAATGTAACTACAGCGTTTAATTATGCACCTTTGTATGATTTTAATTTTAAATATATTGAAGAAATCCGAAATAATGAAAGTGCCGATGATGACAATCAGCCCAAAAAAATTGCTGTGAATACTTACGAAAGTTCCGGGCTTCTAAATTCTTACTCACCCGCAATCGCTGTTTCAATGGAACGGAAAAATAAATTTTTCTCAAAAATTTCTCTCGGCTTAGGAATTTCAATTTTGAAAGGCAATTGTGATCTTGATTCTACAATCATTTTTACAAAATGGGCAAAAGATACTATGTCATTCACTCCCGCCGATAGCATTCCCGACGTGAATTACCATGTAAAAAGAGATTTATCCGGTATGCGTTTTCAAGGTGGATTGATTTTTGGTTTGGGAAAAAGAATTGAGCTCGGTGTTTCTTATATTCAAAAAGCTGAAATCAGTCTGGATGAAACAATCGAATTTGATTCCACTTCAAGTTTCAGTTCTACTATCTATTATCCTCAAGAAATTGGATTTGGAATAAAATACCGTCCGAGAAACCGCTGGAATGCAACTTTTGAATTTGATGCGAACTACGTTCAATGGAGTGATTACAACACTTTGTATGATGATATAATCGAATATTCTGCAGGAATCGAATATTATATGCCAAGTGCCGTTCCTCTCCGATTAGGTTTTAGTTATAAACCTATGGCACGGGATAAAGAAGTAACTCTAACCACTTTTTCCTTAGGTACTTCCGTAAGCCTTTCCTACAATTTTATACTTAATCTTGGTTGCGAGATCGGAACAATGAATTATTCACACTTAGACCTTTTCCCTGATGGATATTACGCAAATGAAAATCTTTGGGATACTGCTTATGACCCTCTTCCTGTTAATCGGGATAAACCTGACAACGTAGAAGATTTTCTTACTAATTTTATGGCAACATTTTCATGGAAATTTTAATAAATCCGTATTACGCTTTTCCAAAGCGTGCTCTCACAAGCCGTTTCGGAGAAACAGAATACGAAACGTATTACGCTTTTCCGAAGTGTGCTTACAACACGAATTTAACAAAATCTAATTAACAAAGGCATGATATGAAAAAAGTATTTCTAATATTAATAATTTTTTTAATCATTTATTCCATTCTTTTTTGTGATGACATCAAGCTTAACATTATTTTCACAAACGATATTCACGGCGGTATTGACGCAGTTCCTGCCACCTTTTTAAATCCTGATTTCCCACCCCCATTTGGAGGGGGAGCAGCATCTGCCACATATATAAACCGCATTCGCAAAAACGCAAAAGAAAATGGTGAAGAATTTCTTCTGATTGATGCTGGTGATTTCTTTCAAGGGCACCCTATCGGAACAATGACAAATGGCACAGCAATTATTAAATATATGAACATGGTTCACTACGATGCGATGACTATTGGAAATCACGAATTTGATGCAGGATATGAAGAATTAAAGAAAACTCTTTCATTGGCAAAATTTCCTATTGTTTGTGCAAATATTGTCTTAAAAGAAACAGGTGCGATAATTCCCGAAGCAGTTCCTTATATTATTAAAGAATTTGACGGCATCAAAATTGGAATTATCGGTATCTGCACTGAAGAAACTCCCATGATGAGTTTCCCTGAACACATTAAAGGACTTAAATTTTTATCAGTTTCAAAAACCGTGGAAAAATACAAAAAAATTGTAAAACAAAAGGGTGCCGATATCATTATTGTCCTTGGACATCTTGGAATTCCCTATGATGTGGAATCTGCTTATCAGCACGATATTGTTGAAGGGCATATTAATGATCCGAATAGACGCTGGCCGGACAACGCAATGCACCTTGCTCATAAAGTTCCGGGCATTGATATTATTTTTGCCGGACATATTCACAAGGGATACAAGAAGCCGTGGGAAGAACCGGATAATCATACTCTCATTTTCCAGAATTATGCCTATGGTTCGAATCTCGGTCACATAATTATAACCGTTGATGAAGTCTCAGAAACCATATCAGGCTATGAACTCCCGGCTTATCTTGATGGGGATTTAATATCTATGGCCAGTGAAGAGATATTGCCCGATCCGATTGTAAAAAAAACCATTGATTCACTTCAGGCTATTGCAGAAAAGGGAATGGATGAATATATCGGAGAAGCAACAATTCACCTTACAAAAGAGGGTGCTTCCCAAAGTCTAATCGGAAATACCGTTATGGATGCGATGCGTGAGGAAACAAATGCGGATTTTGCCTTTTTGAATCTCGGAGGTGTTCGAGATAACATTACAAAAGGACCTGTTACATATCGTGATGTTTTTAAGGTTTTACCCTTCGAAAGCCGAATCGTAACAATGGATATTTCCGGTGCCAAATTAAAGGAAATACTCGAATTCCGAGTTTCAGGTTCCAGACACGGCATACGAATCTCTGGTGGAAAAGTTGTAAACAACCGTAATTATCCTAACTTTGAACGAATTACCAATCTTGAAATCAATGGAAAAACGTGGAGTCCCGATAGCATTTATACTGTTGCTACCACAGATTTTCTGATGCAGGGGAATGCCGGTTTGACCTTACTAACCAAAATTCCCGAAAACCAGATCACATATTACAATATCGTCATTCGCGATGCACTCGCCAATTATTTCCGAACCCATAAAAAGGTGGCTGCAAAAATTGATGACCGTTGGATTAGGGATGATAATTCCGTTCATTCCCCAGTTATCAAAAAGTTTAATAATTTTAATAAGAAGTAGCCATAAAACTGCTGAATGGGGTTTTGAATTACAAATTTTGTACATATCCGGGATTTTCTTTTTGCCTACGGTTAAAAATGTAGTTTTTCAACGCCTTAACTCTCATCCTAAACTGAAGTTTGCTTTTTAAACACAAAGATTGACATCAAAAATCTGCTATTTCACAAATGCTTTTTAAAATAAATTTTCAAATTCATTACATATAATTTAATCGTATTTTTTTAATTCAACACTGATTGATTAAAATATCTATTAATTTCTTTAATACAAGTCATTTACATAAGTTTGTTACTGTACGTGAGGGAATAATCGTGTGTCTAAAGGCTGAAGATTCAAAAAACAATGCTTAATTTTGAATCAGCTGGTGGGCGGACAGGTTGCT
>JAYEKN010000126.1 GCA_034661015.1 Candidatus Cloacimonadota bacterium | reverse complement strand
TACAACACTGCAACATCACGGATGTTGCACTCCATGGAATATAAAAAATTAACAAAACCTTCACAAAAATGAATCGTATAAAAAAATGCTTCCAACTCCTTTATAATATATCCAACAAATTTCCAGAATATTTAGTGTCCATCCGTAAACTCGCATTTTTGCAATGATTCTCCGAATGTGATTCGACGCAGATAAACACTGATTATGCTGATAAACCCCTGTTGAATATAAAATACAAAGCATTCAACGGGGCAGGCGCTAATGTTACACTTTTTACAAAAAAATTTTATCTTGCGAAAATCCACTTTTTCAGTGTTCATCTGCGTCGAATCCCTACTTTACGGACAGACTCTATTCAGCTAAGAAGTTTAGAAAATTTGACACAAAATTACGGGGAAACAATTTGACGTATCGGAGTAATTAATATGAATATTGTTAAACATAAAACAGGTTGGATCGAAGTTATTTGCGGTAGCATGTTCAGCGGCAAAACCGAAGAACTTATCCGTCGGTTGCGTCGGGCAGAGATTGCTAAGCAGAAAATTCAGATATTCAAACCGGAAATTGATACACGCTATAGCGAGCAACATATTGTCTCGCATAACAAATCCAAACTTACTTCAATTACAGTGAATTCTTCAGAAGATTTAGCAGCGCAAATTAAAGATGAAACTGAAGTAATTGGAATTGATGAAGCACAATTTTTTGATAATGAGCTGGTTCACTTATGCAACAGACTTGCTTGCGAAGGCAAACGGGTAATCGTTGCCGGTTTGGATCAGGACTATCTTGGCAGACCATTCGAACCCATTCCGCAATTACTGGCAGAAGCGGAATATATCACAAAAACACTGGCAATTTGCCAACGATGTGGAAATCCAGCCAATAGAACTCAACGCTTGATTAAAAGCGACAAAGAAATACTTGTGGGAGAACAGGAAATCTACGAAGCTCGTTGTAGAGATTGTTTTGACCCCGAACTTGCAAAGGAATAACAATGGCATTACTTAACCTTATCTATTGGGCTTTGGGATTATATGTTTGGCTCATATTTATTCGAGCAATAATTTCTTGGTTCAATCCCAATTATTCTCAACCTATTATAATACTTTTGATGAAAGTTACAGAGCCGGTACTTGAACCTATCCGCAGGGGAATACGAAATCTATTCCCAAATAGCAGACTTCGCATAGACATTTCTCCTCTGATCGTCATTTTTATTATTGAAATTATCCGCAGTCAGATAGTTAAAATGATAATACAATAAAATGAGGCTATATGGAAATACACATTTCACCTTCGGAAATTAAAGAGAAAGAGTTCCCATCCGGTTTAGGTGGATACAAAAAATCCGAAGTTACAATATTTTTGGATGAAGTTGCCGCTCAATCCGAAGCAATGATTGTAGAGATCAAGGAACTCAAAAATCATATTGCAAGACAGGATAAAGAACTCGAAAAATTAGATGAACAAAAAGATTTGTTAAAAAGGACATTACTTCTCGCTGAAAAACTCAAAGACGAGGTGCTTATTAATGCGAAGAGAGAAGCGAAAAATATAATAGCAGATGCGGAAATAACTTCCAAACAAAAAATAAAAAAAGCTAAAGATTTCTTAAGTATTTTGGAGCATGATTATATTAATCTAAAAGAGCAGAAGAATCAATTCGTGCAAAATTTTAAAGCCAAAATCAATGTTATGCTGGAAAATCTGGAGAATACCGATAAAACAGACAAAACACCTGAATCTGAAAATTCGTTTTCCGAAAATGAAAAAAGCATTTCAACTGAAGATTCGCATTTGGGAGAAAAAAAAAATGGAATTGAAGAAACGACTTAATCAAAGCGTAAAATTTATCAGCGAAGAATTTCCCGCAAAGATTGACACGGCGATTATTCTCGGCACAGGATTAAATAAAACGCTTTCTTCTTTATCTCCTGAAACCGAAATTCTCTATAAAGATATCCCTCATCTTAAGACACCCACAGCACCTTCGCATAAAGGGACGCTTATTATCGCAAAGCATAAAAACCAAAATGTCGCCATAATGCGGGGTAGATTGCATTGCTATGAAGGTTATTCCGCTCAGGATGTTACTTATCCGATTTATTTACTTAAAGAACTCGGAGCAAAAAATCTAATAATCACAAATGCAGCTGGCTCGTTAAATAAAAATTTTCAACCCGGAAGTCTAATTTTAATTCAAGACCATATTAATCTTACCGGCAAAAATCCTTTAATCGGACCAAACGATGCCCGGTTAGGCACCAGATTCCCAAGTATGCATAATGCATACAATAAAAAATATATTGAGATTATCAAACTAATTGCAAAAGAACAAAAAATTCAAATATCAGAGGGAATTTATGCGGGATTGATCGGGCCGAACCTCGAAACAAAAGCAGAATGCCGCATGCTTCAAAGAATGGGAGCGGATATGGTGGGAATGTCCACTGTCCTCGAAGTGATTGCCGGAGTTTATTTGAATCTAAAAATTCTTGGAATTTCCTCAATTACAAATATGTCGAATTTATTTCACTCCAACACACATAAACAATCAGATATCGAACACTATGCCAAAAAATCTCAAGAGAATCTGAATAATTTAATTTCAGAATTTCTAAATCAAATTTAACACAGGAGAAAACAATGACTGAAAATGATCTTAACCACTACAAAGAAATATTACTGAATGATCGTCAAAGAATTGTTAAATCTATCGAAGATATTGATAGGAGTCTCAGTAAATCAATTAGAGATTCCGCAGGTGATATTTCTGCATATTCAACTCATCTTGCTGATCTCGGTTCTGATTCGGATGAAAGAGAAAAAGAAACTCACATCTTGGAAAGAGAACTGATAAATCTCAAAAGAGTTGATCGAGCACTTAAAATGATTTTTACTAAAACCTATGGGATTTGCACTTATTGTGGAAAACAAATTTCAGACAAACGGCTTAAAGCAGTGCCATATACAGATCTCTGTATAGATTGTAAACGTAAAGAAGAGGGGTTTCAAAATCACAACGTTAGATAATAAAATTTTCCACTTACGCAAATTCTTTATCTTCTTTATTCTATTTTTAACCCTTGACCAAGTATCAAAAATACTGGTGAGAAGTTTTTGTGATCCGGGAAAATCATATAGTATCATTGGTAATTTTTTCCGGATTTCTTTTGTAGAAAACCCGGGAGCTGTTTTTGGTATTTCTATCGGATCGAATTCCATTAATAAAATCATTTTTACTTCCGTATCATTTATTGCAATCGGTTTCCTGATCTACCTATTTAGCAAGTCTGATCATCCGGCTGCTAAGTTTGGTTTCACTCTCATCTTAAGTGGTGCGGTTGGCAATCTCATTGACCGCATTACTTTCGGAAAAGTTACTGATTTCCTTGACTTCGATTTCCCTGATTTTTTAGTTAGGCGATGGTACACATTTAATATTGCCGACTCATGCATTGTGGTTGGCGTTATTATCTTAATAATATTTTATACATTTTTTGAAAATAATGAAAAGCATAAAAATAATCTGTCTTAAGGAGAAAAATTATGTATCTCGCTCCAATGAATTATGATCTGTTTTTTACCAGGATTTTCAGGCATCTAAAAATTTCAAAAAAATTCTT
>JAYEKN010000125.1 GCA_034661015.1 Candidatus Cloacimonadota bacterium | reverse complement strand
AACCGTTATGCACCATTTGAGAAAAATTTGCGTATCTCAAAAAAAATTATTACAGTACCAAACTTGAAAATTTATTAATTAAAGAAAGGAAAATTATTTATGATTCCAACAGAAGTGTTTGATACAACAAACAAACCGAATTTAAAAGAAAAAAAAATGTAATTGATTTCTTGTATGACAATTTACAAGAATATGGAGACCCAAAACCAGACATTGAAAAAGCAGTAAATTATGCGTTAAAAGAAACGGCTTCTTTTGGTGGATTTATTTTAGTGTCTCATTTAGAAGACGAAATTTCTTGTGTCGTAGTGGTAAATCAAACAGGGATGAAAGACTATATTCCTGAAAACATCTTAGTTTATATTGCAACTCATAAAGAACACAGGGGAAAAGGAATAGGAAAAGTATTAATGCAAAAAACAATTGATTTAGCAAAAGGTAGTATTGCATTGCACGTTGAGCCTGAAAATCCAGCAAGATTTTTATATGAGAAAGTTGGATTTAGCAGCAAGTATATAGAAATGAGATATAAAAAGGAGAAAAATCATGAAAACAAAAAACATGTTTTTTATTGCCCTAACAGTGATCATCATTGTTGGAGCATATTTTTATTTCGATAATAGGCAAAATTCTCTAAAAAGGGAAAGGATAAGGAAACCTTACAAAGCTTTGATAAAGCGACCTTTTGGATCATCGCTGAAAAAAGAACCGGATGCAGTTACCAATGAATGGATGGCTTATCAACGCTGTTATCCGCATGATCAGATCAAACTGGAATCATACATCTTGGGAATGGAACAAGCTGCCGAACTTCACAGAAACTCTCCAGATGTGCGTTATGATTGGGAATTGGTTGGTCCGACAAACATCGGGGGAAGAATAACGGATTTGGTAATTCTTCCGAATTCACCGGAAACAATCTATGTAGGAGCAGCTTCGGGTGGTGTTTTCAAAACAATAAACAATGGTCAAAGTTGGGAAAATGTTTTTGCCAATGCACCTGTGATTTCTATTGGAGATATGGCTGTTGATCCGGATAATGAGGATATTTTATATGTTGGAACCGGTGAAGCAAATGCTTCAAGTTATAGTTTTTTTGGGAATGGAATTTACAAGACTACTAATGCCGGTGAAAGTTGGCAGCATATCGGTTTGGAACAGTCCGCATACATCGGGAGAATTCTTGTTGATCCTGCAAATTCCGAAAGGATTTTCGTGGCAGCTTGTGGAAATCTATTCACTCCAAATGAAGAGAGAGGAATTTATCGCAGTGATGACGGAGGGCTGACCTGGGATAGAAAATTGTTTATTACGGATTCCACTTCGGCAGTTGATCTGGTTCAGGATTCAGCAAATCCGAATATCCTTTACGCATCTATGTGGGAAAGAATGAGGGGATTAACTTACCGTCATTCTTTTGGTGAAACTTCCGGAATCTGGAAAACAACAGATGGGGGAGATAACTGGTTTGAATTAACCAACGGGCTTCCGACCGGAAATAATGTAGGCAGAATAGGAATTGATATATCAAAGACGAATCCGGATGTTCTTTACGCATTTTATGATATGCCGAATTCGGAAGTAAGAGTCTATAAAACTTCCGATAATGGAACGTCTTGGACAAGAACCAATGACGGTTATTTAGATGGAATGAACAGTTCCTTCGGTTGGTATTTCGGGCAAATCAGAGTTGATCCCACTGATGAAAATAGAGTTTATGTTCTTGGGGTGGAATTATACCGCTCGGATAATGCCGGAAATTCCTGGATTCTCCTTGCAGATTATGGAAATATGGATGAGATCCACGTTGATCATCACGCTCTTGAAATAGATGAAAATAGCGGAAGAATTATGGAAGGAAATGATGGGGGTTTATATTTCAGCTTTGATCTCGGTGAGAACTGGACAAAGATAGATAATATTCCTCTCACTCAATTTTACGCTATCGAGATCGATAAGACAAACCCATATCGAATATATGGCGGGACGCAGGATAATTCCACGATTAGAACCTTAACCGGAAATCTCGATGACTGGCATGTAATATTGGGTGGCGATGGATTTTATTGTCTCGTAGATTATGATGATCCTAACATAATTTATGCGGAATATCAGTGGGGAAGTTTGTTCAAATCAACAAATGGGGGAAGTTATATGTATCCCATTTATTACGAAATGCAAAACGATAGGAAAAACTGGTCTTCTCCTCTCGCAATGAATCCTGATCAATCAAATATTTTGTATTTCGGCACATACCGCATTTGGAAAACTTTAGATTACGGCGAAGATTGGACACCTGTCAGCGGTGATTTGACAGATGGAGACGTTGGTAGCAGCTATCATACGGTTACAACTATTGCGGTTTCACCTTTAGATCCGGAAATTATTATTGCCGGTACTGATGATGGAAATGTTCATGTTTCTCCAAATGGAGGGAATAGCTGGAACGATATTACTCCCGGATTACCGGATCGTTGGATAACAAGAGTTGCTGCCGATCCATTTGACCCTTCCATTATCTATGCTACTGTTTCCGGTTTCAGATGGGATGAAACTGCTCCTCATGTTTTCAAATCGAATAATCTTGGTTTGACATGGACAGACATCAGCTCTAATCTACCGGAGATTCCTATGAATTCAATCATTCTCGACCCCTCTATACCAAATCGGATATTTGTCGGTTCCGATGCCGGAATATTTTATTCGGACAACGGGGGAGATATTTGGACAAGTATTTCGGAAGGGATTCCTAACGTCCCCATTACAGATATGAAAATCCATAATGAAACCAGAACCTTAGTTATCGGAACTTATGGTTGTTCTGCTTATAAAATTGATCTTGATACTAATTTTAATGGAATTGGGAATAATGAAATTCAAAAAATAGTTGGAATTCTTCAGCAAAATTATCCTAATCCCTTTAATTCTGATACAAAAATTTCTTACTCGATATATGAACATAGCAAAGTGGAATTGACAATTTACAATATAAAAGGTCAAATAGTGAAAACTCTTGTAAACGATAATAAAGACATTGGAGAGCATTCTGTAACCTGGAATGGAAGGGATTCTGATAATAAACAAATTAGCTCGGGAAGCTATTTCTATAAATTAAAGATTAATGGCAAAACTGAAGCGGTAAAAAAGTGTATGCTGTTGAAATAATTGAAGACACCTTCTGAATCCCGAAGAAATTTAATAAACCATTGACTAAAATTTTTGGAAAAAGTTTGGAATCTTTGACAAAATTATGGGGGGATATAAATAAATACGAATAAATGTGAATGGAAAGTAAAAAAAATTTTGTGAAGGAGAATATGCAGATTGGATATGGTTTGTAAAATACAGGTAACAGAAATAGGTACTTTTGAGAATACAAATGATATGTTTAATAACTCATGGAAGTTGTATAATAACTCCGATTTTGGAGTTATTTCAAAACAAAATGCTATAATTATAGGTTAGTTATATAAAACAACTGAGGTTGACGTGGATATTAATGTTAGTGGTAATTCAGGAGGAAAATAGTTGGAATATTTAATTGAATCTTTGATGGAAAATTCTAAATCTGCAATGATTGGATGCATTGAGTTGTCTAAATATTATAAATTAGGAGCGTTAACTTAACTGTGTCTAATAATTGATTTTTCTAAGTTTTCGCAAGTAATTTTTTCAGAATTTG
>JAYEKN010000124.1 GCA_034661015.1 Candidatus Cloacimonadota bacterium | reverse complement strand
GGTAACGGAGTGGCAAAGTAGGTCGCTGCCGGTATTTATTTAAAAACCCTCAATCAATTTATTTTGGTTGAGGGTTTTGTTGTTTATACTGGCAACTGGCAACTGGCTGCTGGTTACTGGTTGCTGGTTACTGGTTGCTGGTTGCTGGTTGCTGGTTACTGGTTACTGGTTACTGGTTACTGGTTACTGGTTACTGGTTACTGGTTGCTGGTTACTGGTGGCTTGAAAATGTAGAACAAGTTTGTCGTAGATAAGGCTTTTGACTGATATTCAATTTATTTCATTAAAGAATTTTTCAATCGGTAGTTTTCTCGACTGAAAATTATCAAGTGGCTATGGTGTATCAATCTATCAATAATTGTAGCAGTTAATTTTTCATCATAGAAAACTGAGTGCAAATTCCGAAGGTTTCGGACAGTGATTCCGGAAAAGTTTCGGACACCATTCCGGTGAACTTTCGGACACCATTTTTAGTTTCCCAATTTCAATTTTGAATTTAAAGTTAGATTAAATTTTAGAAAGAGCAATAGAGTTTTTAATTTTTCTCATTGATTCTCCTTTCAGATTTATTTTATAAGCATTATGGATCACCCTATCCATAATGGCATCAGCCAAGGTAGGATTTTTAAAATAAGCATACCATTCATTAACAGGCAGTTGACTGGTTATGATTATACTTCCTGTTGTATTTCTGGATTCTATTACTTCCAGAAGTTCCTGGGTTTGTTCATTGGAAAGTGACATAAGTCCCAGATCATCCAGAATTAATAATTGAATTTTTTGGATTTTTTTTAACCATTTCAGATAATTCCCTTCCGCCCTCTTGAGAGACAGTTCTTCGATCAAAGCAGAGATTCGAATATATTGTGCAGAGTAACCAGAGCAAATGACATGATTTGCCAGGGCATTTGCAAGCCAGGTTTTCCCCGTGCCGGTAGGTCCGGTTATGATAATGTTATGGAAATTATCCAGCCAATTATTGAGGAATAGAGATTGAATAAGTTTTTTGTCCAGGCCTCTATTGCTATGATAATCAATATCATTGATGTTTGCTTCCCTATATTTTAAGCAAGCATTTTTCAGCATATATTTAATCCGCCGGTTTTTTCGCTCGCTCATTTCTTTGTCAATCAGCAGACTAAATCGCTCTTCAAAAGACATTTGTGTAAACAAGGTAGCCTGTTCCATTTGTTCAAGAAGTGCATTTTTTATTCCGTGAAGACGCAACTCTGTCAATTGTTCCAATGTGTAATTAATCATTGTGTCCTCCTCCATAATAATTTTCACCACGGACATTTGCATGATGGTTCATTGGGGTTGTTGCTGTTGCCGGTTGTGACTCTGTATAGGTTTTGTTTTTCAGGATTGACCTGAAACTATGGACGTTATATGTATTTAATTTTATCATTTTTTTAGAAATGGATTCCACAATATCCTTGTCTGTTTTTTTCGCTGTATTCAATATTCCCATGCAAGTTCTGAATCCCAATTCAGGATGTGACTTCCTGTTTAAAATAATTTCAATCAATTTTTCTGTATACTTTCCAAAATTTTTACTCCAATTAATCATCCGTGAAGGTGTCCATTCGGCATAGGCTTTATGGGCAGATGCCATATGCTCTTTTTTTGTGGAAAAGGATCCCTTTTGGTAGAGTCGTTCATGTATTGCTACTCGCTTATTTTTATAAAATATTTCTACAGTATGATCAGAATACCAAACATCAACTTCTTGCCTGGCCAGTGAATAGGGAACACTGTAAAAACATTTTTCCAATTGTATGTGATAATCAATATTTACGCGACACAGTTTATATTCTTTGTATACATAGGGTTGTGTCGGCAGGGCAAGTAATGCCGGCTTGTCCAATTCTTCATATAATTCATAACGGCTTTTCTCCAGGTGCTTGATTTTGCGGTCATTTAACTCGTCTAAAAGAGGCTGGATTGACTGGTTAAGTTCGGCAATACTGAAGAATTGCCGATTTCTTAATTTTGCTAATATCCATCGCTGGACAAGTTTGACTGACAATTCTACCTTAGATTTATCTTTGGGTTTGTAGGGTCGTGCGGGAATAATAGTTGTTCCATAATGTTGGGCCATATCCTGGTAAGTAGCATTTAACTTTGGTTCATACCAGTCAAATTTTGTTACCGCAGATTTCAAATTGTCCGGCACCAGGATCGAGGTAACACCACCAAAGAAATTGAAGGCATTGATGTGGGAGTTGACAAAGCAGGATTTTTTTTGGCTTTTACTGGCCTCGGCATAGGAATACCCACTGGCTCCTAAGCATGCTACAAATATTTCTGCCTTTTGGATTTCACCTGTGTAAGGATCAATGATATCCATGGTTAATCCTGAATAATCAACAAACATTTTCTCACCGGCTTTATGTACTTGTCGCATGGAAACTGTTACTTGTTTATTCCATTGATTATATAGATCGCAATATTGAGAATAACCATAGCCATTGGGATATTTTTCTCGATATTCCTCCCATAATAGCATGCGGGTAACTCCTCTTCTCTTTAATTCATTGTGAATGTTGGCAAAACCAGGAATTGTTTTTGTTGGATATATTAATTTTCTTTTCCTTGGAAACAATCGATTGTATAGAGTATCTGCCTCTAATTCCTGTATGTCTTGCAGAGTTAATGCACTGGTTTTGTACCTGTTGATGTAGTCTGAAACGGTTGAGCGTGCTACTGATAATGAACTGCTGATTTGACGTATAGACATACCGCTCTTTTCATGACAGATGATTACTTCTTTGATTAGGTTCATTTTTAGTCTTCCCTTCTCACCGAGATGGCTGGTGATTTTTCTTTTTGTTCTCATTTATCCCCTCTATGTTTTTTATAGAGTGAATATTCTTTTTTTTCAGGAAACTAAAAATGTATTTAACAGAAATATTTTAGGCTATTTCATATTATAGGTGTCCGAAATAACTCCGGAATAGTGTCCGAAGAATTCCCGGAATGGTGTCCGAAGAACTTCTGGAATGGTGTCCGAATCTCGCCGGAATTTCCAATAGTTGCCAAAATTCCAGGTGAGCATAATGAAAACTATCTATTTTTTATTGGTTTTGGATATAATTCACAAATAGAACTAGTGTCATATTATTGTAATGAATCTTCTTTGGAATTAATGAGAGAGCAAATTCTAACTGAATATGATGAAATACCTGAATATTTTGTAGCTGTATATGAAGTAGCCGGATTTGATAGAGCCAGTTCAAAAGTCAATATGAAATATTTCAAAGAAATCAATAAAGATATGTACAAACAATATAATCCGTCAGAATCAATTAAGTAGAGTCTATTATTTTTATTATCTTTTTATCATATTCAGAACTCCTGCCCCGTGTGCGTAATATCAAAGAGTTATAAGATTTAATTCGTAATACAGGGTGTCCTAAATTTTCCTTTATAGTATCGTAATTTAGACATATGTTTTTAGTAAACCTGTCTTCATATTAGATTAACTCTATAAAATTGAAAAATATACTGGACCATTGGAATGATCATATACCTATTAACGCATAAAATATCTTGAATATAGATTCTATCTGTTTTCTGACGATCCAAACAAACATTTAGTAGCAATTATTTATATTATTATTCTCTGAAAATTTAATGCGAAACTTGAGTTACTTATATTTAATTCTAAAAAATTCAATTATTAGTCGACAAAAATTTTACTACCAATTC
>JAYEKN010000123.1:9242-17229 GCA_034661015.1 Candidatus Cloacimonadota bacterium | reverse complement strand
TCGCCTTATTTTCAAAATAGTGTCTAATCATTGAATTTGAATTCACAATATTTTATCCTACGGCAGATAATTCTAGTCATTTTAAATTATCCTTTAACATATATTACCTTCTTTCATTATTTTCACATTTTATTTAACTAAAATTATGGTTTATGATTAATCAGATACGAATTATATCTAAATACAAGATTCGTTCCGAAATGTCCACATCGATTTATTAATTCCAGTTATCTTAAATTTAAACCCACGATATCGTTAAAAATGCTTTATTGAAATATTTATAGTCCAAAATTTGGGTGAAACTATTAAATGGGTTTAACACCTATAAAATTGATTTTATAAAGTTGTCTTAATACATGAGTCCTCTTAAAAAACCATGTTTTCAAAAAATATGTTTTCTTGTCTATTTGCATAATGTTGGTTTAATATTCGCCTGAACATAACCGAGAATCGGGTTCAAACAAAAATCGATATCGCTTGTAGTTTGATTTTCCAAAACTTCCACCTCGGTAATAGTGGAATCTTCGTAATTTTCTAAAATCGCAGTTACGGAATAAATACCTACAGGTCTATCAAACTGATAAAATCCTGTGGAATCCGGAACGGTTGTATAAGAGGAATCTGCGTTCAGTGCAGTAACGCCAACACTATCTACAATTCCAAATCCCGCAGAAATCGTTACTGTTCCCTCAATATTGCCATTGGAACGAGCCAGAGTGTCTGCAAAAATCACACTGCTCGAAATCCCCATTAAAAAAATTACTATTGTGAAATGGAAGATAATAATCATTACCGAAAAACTAACTTTTCTTTTTTTCATCATATTTAATAAGTCCGTTTTTTCTATTATCCACGCAATCTGCGTGCCAAGATCGTTTAATTGTCTATTGATTATAAAATCTTTTTATTTTGCATCTATTAAGTAAATTACTTCTATGTAAATAAAAATTTAGTCTTCATTCGAAAATATCTAAAAGTTTGTTACTGGGAAATAAATTCCTAAAAAATATACAATTCTTCCGTTTGAATTTTTTTCCTAATATTTTACAAATATAAGTAAACCATAAAAATCATAGAAAGTTAAGACAGGTAAAATTAAATACAAATCTCTAATTTATATTCACCAAAAAAAAAGCCTATCCGACAAGAGATAGGCTTTTTTTTTAAACAATAAATGGATAAATTAATCTTGAGGAGGGAAATATATGCAATCATTATCCCGATAACCTAATCCCGTATTCGAATACCAATCCGAATAACCTTCACCACTGCTTTCTACCCAGTCTGCAAAATGAAGAAACCCTTCTGTGATTTGATAAGTTTCAAGAGGATAGTCAGTCGCTTCTGTAACATTTACCGCCCATGGAAGTCCATTGCCGGTAAGAAAATAGGAACCGGTTCCGGAATTAGAAACATCATCTCCCGTATCGAACAGTGAGCTATCCATTGCTGCGGTAGGGGGATAATCTAATAAATGAATTTCATGAGATCTTGTATTGTTAACATAAATAAAGGGATTGTAGGGAGGAAAGTCCCAAGGACTAATTGTTCTCGGTGCACCTTTTGCAGAACTAATTGGAATCGTAACGGTCCATTCTACAGACGGAACATTCAAACCTTCATCTGTGGTATTTATCCATTCGCTTCCTGAAACACCAAAGATTGTGCGTTGATTATTGAAAAACCTAATTACATTATCACTCGCTTCTAAAGTTGCCAAATTAAATGTGGGGTCAACCGGATCACCCAATACGTAGTCGGATGGGAATTTTATTGCAAATCCCAAAGTATAACCGGCTCCGGATGCTCGCAAGTTAAAATTGATACTGTCTTCTACCATTTGATGTTGAGCATTGGTAATTTCACATATTTGGTAATCCAAAACAAGATCATTCATATCATAATCACCCATAGATGGCCAAAGGTCTTCATACATAAGTGTAGCAAATTCTGTTTCGGAAGGAGTGAAACTTTGGAAGGCTCTGGATGCATCGTTGGGATAAGCATCATCTACGTCTGGAATTCCATCTCCGTCAGAATCAGTGGGCTCTTCAATTTCTCCCTGGTAGTAGAAATCCCAATCTTTTATGTCAATATGGGGTGAAGGCTCTCTTAGAAATGCCCAGTTGGGAACTGTGGGATCAGAAATATACCATTTTTTATTGTGAGAGGCTAAGTACAATTTTCCATTGGGGTGTCCAGCTAAGGATTCAAGATCATTTTGATTAGGGGTAATAATGTGTGTTATATTATGAGTAATCATGTCGAGTCTCCATATTTGACCATCATCCTGATGGGGAGGACGAGATACACTTACACCTTTTTTACAAAGGAAATATACGGTGTCTCCAATACAAGTTAAGCCGGTTATTTCAGGATTGTTTGGCCTTGTTGGGAAAGAAATGGTAAAAGCCGCGCTATAAGCTGCCGTATTATGATTAATTTGATATAGAGTTTCATCTTTTTTACCAAAACCATACAAAACACCATTGATAAATTCCAAAGAATTCAGTTCCGAATCTCCAGAATCAAGGCCATTCATTTCACCGATTTGTAGAGCGTTGACAGGGGTTGCTGAATTCGAATCAATTTCACTTGGGAGAATTTTGTATAAGTATTTGTCGTCAAGATTATAAAAATACATAACTCCATCATCGCTTATTGTGAATGCTTTAACATCCATATTGCTACCTGGTTTTGAGGTAAGGTTTATATGGCCTTCATTATATTCTCCCTGATTATTTCCAGCAAGATAATAGTAATGCAGTTCTTCGTCATGATGTTTTACAAACCACATGGTCATAAATTGGAAGTCGTCTAAATTATTTCTTCCGGAACCTCCTCTGCCTTGAGGACTATAATGATAATACGGAAAAACTCCATTCACTTCTGCTTGTCCGTTGCCGGTAATTTCGATAGGAAAACTTCTAACAAATCCTATACCGGATTGAACCCAAATAGAATCTAAGGAAGTTGGTAAAGAAATAGTAGCTTCATAAATAGCATTTTCGTTAGTTGAAGCGGTTAGAACTTTTCGAAAATTCCATGTTAAAGTTGAGTCTGCAAGGTCGTCCTTATAAATGCCAAAAGTTGCATTTGGTACGGTATTTCCTTGTAAATTAACAGAAGTTAGATTAATGGAAACCTGATTTGTAGTATTGAATTTGAATCCTGCCGGAGCCTCAAGATCTTTCATGTTTACGGGAGTATCCTCTGTTTTGGTCAAATCGCAATTTGTAAAAAATAAAATCGTAATAACCGCGATTGATAATAAAATTAAATTTTTTTTCATGATAACCCTTTCTTGATATTTGTTAGTAACCTATAAAATAATATTCTCTAATACATTGTCAAGAAAATGAAAATCGTATGTTTCGAGTCCGTTACAAAGCGTCTTCCTTATTTGAATCTTTGATGCTACTTATATCATTTATTTGCCAAAGTATGATCAACCGATAAAATTCTTAAACGAATTTCTTTACAAAGATTTATGAATTTTAGTTAAATGCGAAAAATTATTTTTTCAGTAGTAAACATGAAAGAGTCGGGTTATTGACTGTTTTTCTTCTAATTTTCAGCATTATTGTCATTAGAAGAAACAACATCCAAAACCTTTCCCAATGGAATGAAAGTAGTCGTTAAAGAAAACAAAAAAAATTTATCTATTGGTTTTTTTGGTTATGATTATCTTGATAGAAAAACCGATCTTTTGAAAAAGTTACTCAGGCTGAAATAATTATAATCGCAACTAAATATTTCAAAAATACTCGGTAAGAAATTATGAAAAATAAACTTAAAGTTTCTGTTTTATATGTTGAGGATGAGCTCCTCATTCGCCAAACCATTAGCGAAATGCTGGAAAAAGATGTTGACGAGTTGCACGTAGCTTCAGATGGGCAAATGGGTTTGGAAAAGTTTAAAGAACTTAAACCGGATATCGTGATAACTGATATAAAAATGCCAAAAATGGACGGTTTTACGATGCTTCAGAAGATACGTGAAATTTCCCCTAATGTGAAAACCGTAATAATATCCGTTTATGGAGATTCCAAAAAAGTCTTAGACGCAATCAACAGAGGAATAAATGGATTTTTGATAAAACCCATTTTTAAAACACAATTATCTAATCTGCTGAATTCGTTAGATAGACAGATTGAAAAACAAAGGGAGGAGCAACGTAAGAAAAAACGCATGTTCGATTTGGCTCGAATTGATCCTCTTACAAAATTTCTCAATCAGCAGGGAATGATTGATCGTTTAACTCATGAAACCACAATATTTGATAGAAGCTTATATGAGAATAATCCAAGACCTTTTGCAATTTTATTATGCGAAATTCATAATTTTCGAAAGATTGGAAAAGAACATGGCTTAACTGCCGTAGATGAAGTAATTATTTCTGTGTGCAAAATTATTTGGTCTATGATCCGTCGGCAAGATGTTATCTCAAGATGGAGCCCAAGTGAAATTATGTTACTCCTTACAAATACAGATAAAAAAGGGGCAACATTTCTTGGTCAGAAAATTATTCAAAGGATATCACTTCAAAAAATTAAATTCAAAAATAAAACAATTGATATCAATCCCTTATTTGGAATTGGAGAATATTACACAAAATTAAGCGTTGATAATCTTGTTCAAAATACTTTTAACGATTTGCAAGAACGAATGTATAGCGTTCCAAAAATTGATCCCCTCACTAAATTTCTTAATAAAAGTGGTATGTTGGATCGACTTAATCATGAGAAAAAAAAAGTTGAAAAAAAATCTGATAAAGAAAATGAGTATGCATTTACAATTTTATTCTGCCAAATCACAAATTATACAAACATCGAAAGCCATCAGGGTTTAAAGGGCGTAAATAGCATGATTCTTTCTCTTGCCAAAGAGATATGGTTAATGATTCGCCGCCAAGACACTATCGCAAGATGGAGTAAAAATGAAATAATGTTACTTCTTCCTGAAACAGACGAAATGGGCGGTGGAATACTTTCAGAAAAAATATTAAATAAAATTAAGACAATAAATCTGAAATTTAATAACGAACTATTGAATATCCGACTTCGTTTTGGCGTTAAGGAATATTCCAGCACCCTGACAATCGAGGAGTTAGTAAAAATCGTTATCGAAAATATGCAAAATTGGAGAATTTCATAAAAAATTCCTTTTTCTTCTCACCGAAACAAAATTTAATGAAAATCAGGCTCCTAAAAAATATTATAAAATTTGTTGAGATTTTGAACAAACGAGATAGTATATTCACCTTTCTACGTCGAAGCAGGTTTGCCCAACAAACAGAAATACGCTTTTTTCACATCTAAACGAATGATGACAGGAGAGGATTTTGGATTTTTCATGCAAAAATATTCGGGACTTTTACTTTGGCTAGGAGCGGATAATGGCGAACAAGATGCAGATTTACATTCAAATAAATTTCTGCCGGATACAAGAGCAATTCAAATTTGTGTGAATGTTTTTTATAGATTAATAGACTCATAAGGAGAAAACAAATTGAATAAAACATTATTAATAGTTGATGACGAGCAAAAAAACATTAATTCGATCAAAAGAGTATTGATTGACGAGGATTATAAAATATTATCCGCAACTGATCCGATTGAAGGATTGAAAATTTTCAGGGGAAAAAAACCAGCAGTTATTCTTCTCGACCTGAGAATGCCAGAGATGGATGGAATCGAATTTATGAAAGAAATCAAGCCATCCAAAGATTCACCTTTTTCTGTGATTATTCTTACAGGAATGGGCAGCAACAGAGATATTAAAGAATGCTATAATTTGGGTGCCAGAGCATTCCTGCAGCAACCTATTAATATTGTCGAAATTAAAAGTCTGGTTAGAAACACTTTTGCCCTTGAGCAAAACAAGCACGATATCAGACTTTTCAGAGATAAATTACAAAGTTTGGTGAGTGAGCGTACTCTCGATCTGGAAAAAGAAATGGAACACAGCAAAAAAATTGCGATAGAGTTAAAGAAGAGCAATGAAAAACTTCGGGAAATGATGACTTCAACCGTTACCGTGCTTGCATCCGTGGTTGAAATGCGAGATCCATATACTGCCGGTCATCAGCACAACGTAGCAGATCTCGCAGAAAAAATTGCGCGCGAATTAGGTCTTCCTGAAGAAAATATAATTGGAATTAGAATCGCCGGAAATATGCATGATATCGGGAAAATAAATATTCCTACCGAAATTTTGAGTAAACCGGCAAAACTTTCTACTACTGAATTTAACTTAATTAAAACGCATCCACAAGCTGGATATGACCTCTTGAAAAAAATTAATTTCCCATGGAATGTGGCTACAATCGTGCTACAGCACCATGAAAAGGTGGACGGTTCGGGATATCCCAATGGTCTTAAAGATAATGAGATTTTATTTGAATCAAAAATAATTGCAGTTGCAGACGTTGTAGAAGCAATTACAAAAGCACGTCCCTATCGTAGGGGTTTAGGCTCTGAAGTTGCTCTAAAGGAAATTCAGGATAAAGCAGGGACAGATTTTGACGAAAAAGTTGTGAAAGCATGTGTGAAACTTTTTAAAGAAAAGAAATACAAATTCCCCAAACAAGAAAATTCCTATTACTTTACTTAATTTTTTTCAGCCAATCGTTACGAGAATAACCCCCGAAAATGCCAAAATCACTCCCGCCGCTTTTTTGTATGTAAACTTCTCGTGTAAAAAAATTGCAGCAAGAATAAAAACGAATATCACATTAGTCTGATTTAACGCTGAAGCAATATTTGCTTGTGTAAATTTTACTCCGGCAATCCAAGTAATCATCGCAAAATATGCCCCGATTACCACAGCAGGTATCATATATTTCCAACCTCTTGAGGGAATAAACACACTAACTATAATCTTTTTATCTTTGCGAAATAAAGTGAAAATAGCCATAGAAACCACCCCAAAAAATAATCGAACTTCAACAGACCACAGGATTGGATAATTTGCAAGTATAGGTTTGAGCATTACTATACTCAAAGCAGTTAGTAACATTGAAACCAAAGCCATCAAAATTCCCGTGATCAATTCTTTTCGGGAAAGTTTATGATCAGGTGATTTCCACGAGGAAATATTAATTGAAAGAATGATCAATCCTGTTCCGAAAAATTGTAAGAGAGAAAATGACTCATTAAGAAATATCAGGGATAAAACAATCACTATTGGCATATATAGACAATTTATTATCTCGGTTAAGCTTGCACCCAACTTGTTTAAAACTTTAAAGAAGAATGTATCCGCAAATGCAATGCCGATGATTCCACTTAACGCAAGTATTATATAAACTTTTAAGGGAGCATCAATAAAGATGGTGCTTCCGAATATTACCGACGTGATTATAAATAATATCAGGGCAATTGAGTTTTTGAATAAATTCAGGGAAAACGGCTTTATGAAATCTCCGCTTTTTCTGAATAAAATTATTGCTATTGCCCAGAATATGGCGCAAAGGAAAGATAAAATTTCTCCAATATACGGAATTTGATTCATTTTAATTTGGTAGATACCTTTGTTGTCTTTTCAGTTTTCACCTCTCACTTTTTTCACCGCCGAGAACGGAGAGAACGCAGAGTTTTTCATCTAATTTTTCTTTTTGGTCTTTTCACTTCTCACTTTTCCCTTTTCACTTTTCCTTTTTCTCTTTTCACCTTTTTTGAGAATGTCGCACCTACGGTATGATGAACGAACAGGGATGCTCGATTTACGCTACAAAGATTCCGCACCGCCAGTGCTAATTTAATATTTAATATTTGTTTGGCTTTGAGTTTTATCATGTGAATTTTTTCGTGTATTCAGTGTATTTCGTGGTCAGTTTTTCTCTTCTCATTTCTCACTTTTTTCACCGCCGAGAACGGAGAGAACGCAGAGTTTTTCATCTAATTTTTCTTTTTGGTCTTTTTGATTTTTACTTTTTTCTTTTTACTTTTTTCTTCTCCCTTTTCCCTTCTCCCTTTTCCCTCCT
>JAYEKN010000123.1:3299-9142 GCA_034661015.1 Candidatus Cloacimonadota bacterium | reverse complement strand
TTTTTCACCGCCGAGAACGGAGAGAACGCAGAGTTTTTCATCTAATTTTTCTTTTTGGTCTTTTTGATTTTTACTTTTTTCTTTTTACTTTTTTCTTCTCCCTTTTCCCTTCTCCCTTTTCCCTCCTCCCTTTTTTGTATATTTTCATTTACCGAATTCATATAGGTGTTAATAGGTGGTTAATTTTAAAATTCTTCTTCACTTTTCCCCTCTCTCGTCATCAAATTTCTGAGAGCTTGTTGAGGTGAAAGACCCTCAAATAATACCCGATA
This sequence comes from Candidatus Cloacimonadota bacterium, assembly GCA_034661015.1. Lineage (NCBI taxonomy): Bacteria > Pseudomonadati > Candidatus Cloacimonadota > Candidatus Cloacimonadota bacterium. The sequence continues at coordinate 8,870 of JAYEKN010000123.1, read as the reverse complement.
TATTTGCCGTGTGATTGGCATATCAATTCCGAATTTTTCACTTAGGTAATAAACGGATTTTGTAGTTTTAACTCCTTCAGCGACCATTTCCATCCCGTCAATTATTTTTTGAAGGGATTTTCCTTTTGCAAGGAGAACACCTACGTGCCTGTTTCTACTGTGTTCACTCCCACAAGTAACAATCAAATCGCCGATTCCTGAAATGCCTGAAAAAGTATGGGGATTGGCTCCAAACTTTATACCCAAACGGGTGATTTCGCGAAGACCCCTTGCAATCAAAGCAGCTGCTGCATTGTCGCCGAGATTCATTCCGCTGGAAATACCGGCTCCAATCGCAATTATATTTTTTGTAGATCCACCCAATTCAACCCCTACCAAATCATTGCTGGTATAAACTCGAAAAAAATCTGTCATAAAAATATTTTGTATTTGTTTTGCAAATTCTTTACTCTTTGAGGCTGCTACGATTGTTGCCGGAAGTTTTTTGCTAACTTCTTCCGCATGAGTTGGTCCGGAAAGTGTAAGAATATTTTCATATGAAATTCCGGTTGCATCGTGAATCACTTCGGACATTCTCATTAAAGAACCGTTTTCTATTCCCTTTGCCACATTTACGATCTGCTTTCCTGCAAGAAGATTTTTTTCACTCTCGCAGATTTTTCTGATAATGTGCGAAGGAACCGCCAGTAAGATTATATCACCATTTTCCACAACAAAATCCAAATCGTTCGAAATTTTCATACGATATTTACTATTCGCATTATCAGGGAAATGGCATCCGGGGAGAAATATTTTATTTTCTCGATATTTCTCCATACCCTCGGCTCGGTTTTTTATCCATTCCCAGCCAAAAACAGAAAATCCCTTTTCAGCGAGAAGAATTGCAAGAGTTGTCCCCCAACTTCCCATACCTATTACTGATATTTTTTTCATCATTAAGTTCCTTTTTTTCATCATATTTTAAACACAGATCTCGCCCTATGCTGCTTTTTCTTTTGTAGTTTCATCAAACAATGTCTCACACCATTATTTACAAATCCCAAATCAATTCTTGTTCCCAAGCCTTCCCGAAAGCTTTCGGGAGGAACGCAAGCCTTGCTTCGCAAGGCACCGACTTGTGGCTAAATTCTATTGCCATGAAAAGTTAGATCCTTTTTTTTTCTTACTTTATTTCAGGTTGACTATATATTTTCGTCAAGCTGGGGCTTGACATCAAATTGTGTTCCCAATCCGCCAGCTGGCGGATGGGAACAAGTTAATAATAAGGCTTGGGAACAAGTGATGAATAGGGCTTTGGAACAGATGAAGAAAAGGGATTGGTGGTCAAGTGAAGAATAAGGATTGGGAACATGTAAAGAATAAATGGGATTGAGGATATGTAAAAGAAAAAAGAATTTTTAAAATGAAAATTCAAGCACATCTTTAAAATAGTCCACAAAATTAGCTTTGATTCCCTTTTTGATATATTTGGGTAATTCATCAAAATCTCTTTTATTATCAAGTGGGAATATCAAATTAAAAACTCCTACGCGTCTGGCGGCAATCGTTTTTTCTTTTAATCCCCCTATAGGGAGTACTTTGCCGGTAAGAGTTAATTCACCCGTCATAGCAAAATTCTCTTTAACAGGTTTGTTTGTTGCCAAAGAATAGAGAGCCAAAGCCATGGTAATTCCTGCAGAGGGACCGTCCTTTGGGGTTGCTCCAGCCGGCACATGAAGATGAATGAAGTTCTGATTGAAAAAATCCTTATATTTATCATTTTCAGATAAAATAGAACGAATGTATGAGTAAGCAATTTCGGAAGATTCTTTCATCACATTTCCGAGTTGACCGGTTTGCTTGAATCCATTTTGCTTGCTTTTTATCGCATTTGCTTCGATGTATAAAGTTGTTCCGCCGAGTGATGTCCATGCAAGTCCCAGAGTAACACCGGGGATTGGTCTATGATACAATTTTTCCGTAAAAAACATAGGTTTTCCCAAAAAATCTTCTACATTGCGAATACTGATAGAATATTTCTTTTTTAACTTTTCCGCCTGAAGCAAAGTTACCTGTCGCATAATTTTTTTTATCTGATTCTCCAGACCGCGAACTCCGGCTTCTCTGGCATAATTATCGGCAATAAATTCAATCGCCTTTGGGGTTATCTTTACTTCTTTTGCTTTAAGTCCGTGCTTTTTCCTTTGACGCGGAATAAGATAGCGATGTGCAATTTCCACTTTTTCTTGTAGAATATAGCCGGAAAGTTTCACCACTTCCATTCTATCCAACAATGGTCTTGGAATTGTGTCTAACTGATTTGCAGTTGTGATAAACAATATTTTGGAAAGGTCGAAACGCACATCAAGATAATGATCGAGAAACTCAAAATTCTCTTCGGGATCAAGAACTTCGAGCAAAGCAGAAGCCGGATCTCCCCGAAAACCATTTCCCACTTTATCAATTTCATCGAGCATGATAACGGGATTTGAAGTACCGGTTCTTTTCAAACTTTGGATTATCTTACCCGGCATTGCACCAACATAAGTTCTTCGATGCCCTTTTATCTCAGCTTCGTCTCGCATTCCACCAAGTGAAAAACGGAAAAATTTCCTGTTTAAGGCACGTGCCACAGAACGTCCCAAAGAAGTTTTTCCCACTCCCGGAGGACCTATAAGACAAAGAATAAAACCAGCAACTGTTTTGCGTTTCTTGATCGTACTGATAAATTGCAGGATAAGTTCTTTCACGTCTTCCAACCCATAATGATCTTCGTTCAAAATCTTTCTTGCTTTCTTAATATCAAGATGATCTTGGGAGTATTTCCCCCATGGCAATTCTGTAAGAATGTCAAGGTAAGAACGTGTTACATTATATTCAGGAGAAGAAGGAGGCAACATTTGCAATTTTTGTAGCTCCGCCTGAATAGTTTTTGACGCTTCTTGGGTCAATATCAGATCCTTAATTCTATCTTTGAATTTTTCGATTTCTGCGGTCTTATCATCCATTTCCAGACCCAATTCTTTTTTAATGATCTTCAGCTGTTCGTTTAAAAAAAATTCCCGCTGTTGCTTGGAAATTTTCTCTTCAATTTGATTTTCAATATCCTGTTGCAAATGAGTTAACTCTAATTCCTTTTTCAGAAGAGTGAGAATTTTTTTACTTCTTTCTATCAAATCAAATGCTTCGAGTACATCCTGAAGTTCCTCTGCATCACTGTGAAGAATTGAAGCAACAAGATCCAGCAATTGGGCTGTGTTATTATATGAAATTTGCGACATCACGATCTTGAGCTGCTCCTGAAATATCTGATCCCGTTTATACATCTCTTTTAGAGCTGACATAATCGCCATTGTATAGGCACGCAATTCGTCCGAAGGTTCAACCGTTTCCTCAGAATGGTATTTTATTTTCCATTTCAAAATATGCTTGTTCCACTCTGTCCGTTGATAAGAAAATCTTTCTAAGCCTTGTGTTAAAAGTTGAATGGAATTATCCGCAGCATGATTCATTTTATGAATCTTAACCACTGTCCCAACAGAATATAATTTGGACTTAAGAAAATTTTCATTGTTAATTTCATCAATTAAGACTATACCGAGAAATCCCTTTTCTTTTTCGTAGGCTCGCTTCACGATTTTGAGGTGTGTTTCACCAGAGAACGTAAGCGGAAGCATCATTCCCGGGAAAACGGGACGTTTATTAATTGGTAAAACCAGCAATTTGTCTGGTAAAATATCGGAAACAATGACCAGATTAGAATTTTGATTATCTTGCTCCTTTTCTAAATTTTCTTTGGTGTCTTTATTCATATAATCTCCAAAAATTTTTATTCAATTATTTGTTTACAAATTTTACAATACGAGAAATATTTATCAATATTTCTGTAAATTTTATTTTAATAAAAATTGGGATTTTGCAATATTGCGAAAAGGATTATACGTTTTTTGTTTTGAGAATGGCGACGTTGGAAATGATGTGTCGTTCATCGAAGGCGACGTTTGCTAACGTCGCCTTATCCGTTTTTTGAAATAAAAACCTTTCTGCCAAATTTTAAAAACCTTTGTGTTCCCCCACCGTTTCTAATTATTTCTAAAATTCTTTCATCATATTTTTTGAATACTGATCCGAAGATAAATTTCATGTTTTTGTATTCCAAAATTTTCTGATGCATAATTGAGGAAGGACCAAGCATAAAAATCTCGCAATTCGAGTTTGTATTTCTAATTAGATCCACAAAAGTTTTATTGAAAATCGCAGTACCGGTAAGAATGATCGCATCTGCTTTTTTAAGATATTTTTTTTGTTCTGAAATAGGAGTCAAAATTTCATCCGTCTTGTTCAAATCAAATATGTTAATCGGGATACCGGCATTTTGAAGTTTCCGCACAATCGGATAAAAAAGCCCTATCATTACCAAACTTTTATACTGGGAAAAATCAATTAACTCAAACATATCACCACCATTATCGTATTGATTTGAATAATTTAGCAAGGCGTTGAAATAGGCGGTGAGTAAAATCCTATGATGAAAATTATTCATATCAGGAATTTTTAAGTCATGCTTTTTGAGTGATATTTTCGATCTCAAGTTTGCACAAACGCCGATGTTCCCATTTGTTAGCATGACTGCAGAATATTTTGCGCCACAAGAAATTTGATCTATTTTGCCAATATCAAGGCTATATTTGTCCAATAAAAATTGCAGTGGATCGGGTTGTGCTTTTTTCATATTAAAATATTTTTTACAACGAAATACCCCGGTTAAATACACAAACCAATTTAACGGGGCAGGCACGAAAAAACACGAAATGATTTTGTGAAATTAAATAGAATTATCATTTTTTAGGCTATATCATTTTCTAATCTTTACTGCAAAGCAGTTAAGTAAAATAGGCTAGAGTTGATTTGCTACCCCAGTGAAATAAATGAAAAATCATTATTCGCTGAAAGCGATTGATAATTCTTCATTAATCTTTTGTCGGAACAAATGTATTTCATTATTATTGGAGGGTTAAAGGAATAAAATTAATCACACATCCAAAGTTTGGAAAATCGTCATGCATTAGATTATCGCATATTTTTTCTGAAAATATAAAATTGTGTTCTTCAATTTCTGAAATTACATCTTCTAAGGATAAATTTTTAAATTCCGCATTAGGACAATCGGTTTTTATATGCTTTGGATAAACACTGAGCAATGCTTTTGGTTTTAACACCCGAAATGCTTCTGTAAAAATCAACTTTCTTTGATCTTTTGTAAGCATGTGGAGAATATCATAAAACAAAACCGCATCAAAAAAATTATTTGGGAAATCTAATTGCAAATTACCATCTGTATTGACAATTTTAATATTTTCCAAACCCAGATTTTTTGATCTGTTTTGCAAAGTATTCAAAGCAGATTTATTTTTATCCAAAGAAAATACTTCTCCATTTTTCCCTACAATTTTAGCAGCAGGTAGGCTGTAAGTTCCTCTTCTTGCCCCAAAATCAAGCAGATGAAAATCCTTTCGGATGCCAACTTTTTTCAAAAAAGTTACTCCTTTATTTTTTTCCCAATTTTGCATATTAGAATTCCTTAAACTACTA
>JAYEKN010000123.1:0-3199 GCA_034661015.1 Candidatus Cloacimonadota bacterium | reverse complement strand
GCTGTAAGTTCCTCTTCTTGCCCCAAAATCAAGCAGATGAAAATCCTTTCGGATGCCAACTTTTTTCAAAAAAGTTACTCCTTTATTTTTTTCCCAATTTTGCATATTAGAATTCCTTAAACTACTATTTAGTGTCCATCCGTAAAGGAAAATCTTGAGTTAAGTTCCGTTTTTTTGAAATTGACTTAAGTTTTTCCAACTCACAAATATAATGCTAATTAACTTAATAGATAATTTTCTCAATTAGTCACGGAATGGTCCGTGACTTCTCGAAAAGGCTACTTTACGGATAGACACTAATTAGTTTAAAATTTATTCACTTGTTCTAAGAATTAAGTGTTTTCTATCCTTACCTTTTTCCCATTCTGCCATAACAAGTCGAATGTTTTTACAAATTCTATTCATACTGTCTTCGATGGATTCATCGTTCATTACCACGCAAACGAATTTTTTCTTTATCCTTTTTATATTAGGACCAAATATTTTGGAAACGACCACCTGAACATTTTCTTTTAGCAATAGATTTGTGATTCCTTTTGCTTTTTTAGGGTCGGCGTGCTCTTCTTCTTCCTCAGTTGTATTATCAATTCTTTTCACAAAATCGGCACCGGTTTCATTAATTTCATAGATATCATAATAATTTGCATCGCCAAAATGTCTGTCCATAAAATTATTACCATCGTCTGTAGCAAATGCTACCAATATTTTTTTCACACTGTCTCCTTTTTCAAACTCATAGGGCAGCTAACGATTATTAACCACCCAATTATTGATAAATTTTATACTTAAAGTTTTTTTAATTCACCATTTTTGTAAGCATCGTAAGCTTCTTTGATTGTCATCTTTCCGGCGCCAGTATAGACAGATAAGTTCGCCTTTTCCAGAATACTCCCTGCGTTTCCGCCTGGACCATTTCCAGTAATCAAAATATCCGGTTTTGATTCGAATAATTTTTGAGCGGTTTTGGGGCCAGCTCCATGTGCCACCTCATCAATATCGGCGTTGTCAACCGAACTTATTTCATCTTTTTCCTCATCATAGATAAAAAAAGATTCTGTTCTACCAAATCTTGGATCCATTTCGGAATCCCATGTTGTTCCTTTTGCCGTGAATGCAATTTTCATTTTTTCCTTTCATCGTAACTAACTATGCAAACAATGTTAAATTTCATTTATTTAGTTAGTTAATTTAATTTTTGTTTGATTTTTTCCCAACTTTGAGAAATTGTTTTTGTTAAATTATTATCAGAATATTCTACAATAGTTTTGCCTATTGTCATTGCTTTTGTAAATGTTTCATCATAAGGAAGATTTGCGATATGCATGATTTCTTTTTCAGAGAGGAATCGCTTTATTTCCTCGGTTTTATCTTCATTGAGATCGAATTTGTTGATAATACAGCCAGCGCTTATATCAAATTTTTCTACTATTTCAAAAACGCGTTTTAGATCATGCAAACCGGAAACTGTGGGTTCCGTAACAAGCACAACGAAGTCTGCCCCAGTAATGGAGGACACAACCGGACAACCTATACCGGGCGATCCATCTATCAAAACATAATACTTTCCTTCCTCTTTGGCAATCCGTTTTGCTTCGTTTTTCACTTTTGCTACCAATTTTCCGGAATTTTCCGCACCGATTCCCATACTTGCATGTACCATTTTTGTATGAGTTTTAATTTCGGAAATAATCCATTCTCCCACATTATTTTCTTCCATAGAAATTGCATTTTCAGGGCAAATGCGAGCACAGTAGCCACAACCTTCGCAATCAAGGTCTTGCACGATGAATTTTCCGTTAATAACTGGAATTGCATCGAATCTGCAGACGTCTGCACATTTTCCACATTTTGTGCATTTTTCCTGATTTATTTTCGCCAGTTCTCCGCTGTAAAAATCTTCAGCCTGAGCAAAATCAGGTTTGAGCAACAAATGCATATCTGCTGCATCCACATCGCAATCCGCAACAACTAAATCCTTACCGCCAAGATAAGCGAAAGAAGCTGTGATAGAAGTCTTGCCTGTTCCACCCTTTCCGGAAATGATTACAATCTCTTTCATGAAATCCTCCTTTCCCATAAATTTTCATAATTCGTTTTGAGAAATTTAATTATTTTCTCCAATTCCAATTTAACTTCCGGGATTTTTGAATACAATAATTCACCGGAAGAATAGAGTTCAGCAATTTTTCTACTGTTAGGAATTTTTGCGATGAGAGATATATTTTCTTCTTTACAATAATTCTCTACATCGTCATTTCCAATACCATGCCGATTTATCACTACAGCAAATTTTTTCTCCAATTTCCGCATCGTATTCACCGCAAGTTTGAGATCGTGTAAGCCAAACGGGGTAGGTTCTGTAACGAGAATCACAAAATCTGAGTCTTTTGTTGCTTCGATCACCGGGCAGGAAGTTCCGGGTGGTGCATCAAAAATTTTTATGTAATCTTTTGGGAATTTCTCTTCCACATAATCATTTGTCAAAGCAATAAGCGGAACTGCTTGCTCTTCACCAATAACGAGACGACTTTCGATAAAAGTTAAATTATCTTTGTGAAAATGTCTCAGCTCACCCATTTTTTTTGAAATCATAGGCAGAGAATCCGTGGGGCATAATTCCGAACATGCATAACAGCCGTGACATAATTGAGGAAATATGATTATTTCATCAATCATTTGTATCACAGCATGGAAATTGCAAACTTCCTGACACTGTCCACACAATGCACAGGTTTCGGAATTCCATTCGGGAATTTTTTTGAATTTATCTTCTTCGTGAACTAATTTGCTTTTTATAAACAAACCAGAGTTCGGCTCTTCGACGTCAATGTCAATTAGAACGGCTTCCCTATCTTCTGCAATAAGAGAAGCTAAATTTGTGGAAAGAGTGGTTTTTCCGGTTCCACCCTTTCCGCTTGCGATTGATATTTTCATTTTTATAATCCTATTGCTCTTTTTTTTTACCACGAAATACACAAAAAAACACTAAAAATGATAAAACATATAAGGAAGCAAGATTTGTGGAGAGAATAGTTTTTCCTGTTCCACCCTTTCCGCTTGTGATTGATATTTTCATTTTTTACTTTTTTCTTTTTTTTAATGTCGCACCTATGGTGCTTTATTTCTTTTCGTTCACTGAACATAAGGCTGACGCCTTATGCTACAAATGTGTCGCACCGCTGGTGCTGATTTATCATTT
>JAYEKN010000122.1 GCA_034661015.1 Candidatus Cloacimonadota bacterium | reverse complement strand
AGGGTCGGGGTGAGGTCGAAAAATAGTACTTTACGGACAGGCTCTAATTAACTCTAATGAGTACTAAATTAAAATTTCCAAAATTTCCGGCATCAAATTTTCTTACGCATTTGCGGAAAAAATATCACATCTTTGATTGAATGTGAATTTGTGAATAGCATCACAATTCTATCAATCCCGAGACCGAGACCGCCGGTTGGTGGCATTCCATATTCCATTGCTTCGAGGAAATCTTCATCTACTTCATTTGCTTCGAGATCACCGAGATTTCTGTTGGCAGCCTGTTCTTCCAATCTTTCTCGTTGGTCAATCGGGTCGTTCAATTCGGTGAAAGCATTTCCAATTTCCGCTCCACCGATAAATATTTCAAAACGCTCGGCAATCTTCGGATTATCCGGTTTTGATTTGGCAAGCGGAGAGATCTCTTTGGGAAAATCAGTAACAAAAGTAGGCTGAATCAAGTTTGGTTCAACGAAAGTGGAAAAAATCTCATCAATAACTTTTCCATAAGTTTTTGCTTCAAGTTCGATTTCGTGGTCATCGCAAAATTTTATCATCTCTTCCAAACTCATTTGTTGAATATTAATTTTTGCATATTCATTAATTAGTGAAAGAAGAGGTTTGCGAGGCCAAGGTCTTTCCATATTTATCTTATTTCCATCAAATTCAAATTCCAAACTTCCGCAAATTTCCGTGGCGATTTCCGTGAGCATGTCTTCCACCAAATCCATCACGTCATTATAATCCGCATAGGCTTGATAAAGTTCGATCATGGTGAATTCGGGATTGTGCGTTCTGTCCATTCCCTCGTTGCGAAAATCTTTACAAACTTCATAGACGCGTTCAAATCCGCCGATAATAAGGCGTTTGAGATAAAGTTCGTCCGCAATTCGCAAAAAAAGTTCCATATCCAATTTGTTGTGCTTTGTGATAAATGGTTGAGCAGCAGCTCCCCCATATTGGGGTTGCAGAATGGGAGTTTCCACTTCGATAAAATTGCGTGAGTCAAGAAAATTTCTCATCATTTTGATGATCTTGCTTCTTTTTTGGAAAGTTTCTTTTACTTCGGGATTCAGCAACAGGTCGAGATAGCGTTTTCTGTAACGCAATTCTTTATCTGCGAATTCGTCATAGCGGACTTTTTTCCCGTCCTCTTCCTTTTCTTTTACGGTTGGCAGAGGGCGAATCGCTTTTGCAAGAAATTTTACTTTTCCTGCTCTAAGGCTAAGTTCCCCGGTTTGGGTTTTGAAAACATATCCGGTGATGTTGAGAAAATCTCCGAGGTCAGAACATTTGAATATCTTGTATTCGTTTTCACCCACTTCGTCTCTGCGAATGTAAACCTGAATTTTTCCGGTTCTATCTTCAAGATGAAAAAAACTTGCTTTCCCCATTTTCCGTAATGAGCGAATTCTTCCGGCTATACTGATTTTCAGATCATTGTTTTCGAGAAATTTCTCCGATTCAGTAAATATTTCGGAAATTAAGTGAGTTCTTTTTGTGGTTCTCGGATACGGGTTTGCTCCCAAATCGTCGAGTCGTTGCAATTTTTGCTTTCTGGCATTTATCAATTGATTTTCGTTTTGCATATTATCCTTCCTTAATAAAAAATATAGTCCGCTAATTAGTGTCCATCCGCAAATGGAAATCTTGAGTTAATCCACTGGCTGGCGGATTGACTTCAGTTTCTCCAACTCACAAATATAACGCTAATTAACTTAATAAATAACTTTTTATTCGGCACGGAATGGTCCGTGCCGACTCTTCAAACGGAATGGTCCGTGCCGACTCTTCAAACGGAGTTGTCCGTGACTTCTCGAAAAGGCTACTTTACGGACAGACTCTAATTACACCAATTTCACTAATTTAAAACAAAAAAAATTCATGCTAATTCGTGAAATTAGGGAACAGTTTTTATTTCATCTTTAAAAATGCATCAATAAACAGGTCAATATTTCCGTTCATGACAGCTTCGACGTTTCCTGTTTTTACTTCGGTGCGATGGTCTTTTACCATTGAATAAGGATGGAAGACATAAGAACGAATTTGGCTCCCCCACTCAATTTTTTTCTTATTATTTTCCAACTTTCGCCTTTCCTTATCCTGCTCTTCTTTTTGCTTCTGCAATAGTCTTGCTTTCAGCACCTTCATCGCATTAGCCTTATTTGTGTATTGCGAACGTTCGGACTGGCACTGAGTTACGATTCCTGTGGGAATATGGGTAATTCGAACTGCACTATCCGAAGTATTTACATGCTGTCCGCCGGCACCACTGGCATGATAGGTATCAATTTTCAAATCGCTTTCATTGATTTCTATTTCAATTTCTTCGTTGGTTTCCGGAAAAACGAATACAGACGCAAATGATGTGTGCCTTTTGTGATTCGAATCAAAGGGAGAAATGCGAACCAAACGATGCACCCCACTCTCTGATTTCAAAAATCCATAAGCATTTTTTCCTTTGATCTCAATTGTTACGGATTTGATACCAGCCACATCGCCTGCTTGTTTGTCCAACAATAAACTTTTGTAATCCTGATCTTTTGCCCATTGCAAATACATTCGCAGAAGCATTTCCGCCCAGTCCTGCGATTCTGTTCCACCTGCTCCGGAATGAATTTCAAGGATGGCATCGTTTTTATCTTCCTCAGAATCAAGTAATAATCTAAGTTCCAGCTTATCGAGAAATGATTTGGTTTTTCCTAATTTTATTTCTGCTTCTTTTGCCAGTTCCTCGTCTTCTTCCAATTGGAGGAGTTCCAGAAATGCAGACAATTCTTCGTGGAAAGCAGTAATTTTATCTGCAATCTCAATATCATCTTTTAGATTACTAACTTCCCCTGATACTTTTTTGGCTTCTTCCTGATCATTCCAAAAATCAGGTTGAGCCATTTGTTTTTCCAGTTCAGATACTTGTTTTATTTTATTATCAACTTCAAAGATACCGCCGAAGTTCAAGTATTTTTTCTTCTATCTGTTTAATTTCTCTTTCCAATAAATTTAATTCCATAATTTTTCCTTAATATAATTTTGTTTTACATCAATGTTACAAACGTCAATCTTATCATTTACTGTCAATAATCTTAATTAGAGTCTGTCCGTAAAGTAGGGATTCGACGCAGATGAACACTGAAAAAGTGGATTTTCGCAAGATAAAAATTTTTTGTAAAAAGTGTAATATCCCCGTTGAATGCTTTGTATTTTAATATTCAACAGGGGTTTATCTGCCGAATCATTTTTTTCTAAGTGCTGTTGTTTATCACACTCATTTGTGTCCAATCTATGCTTCACAAACTTCTTGGCGGGTAGAGACACCCCATTGGTTAGATTATACAGTTTGGATAAGACTTTGATTGAATATAACTTTTTGATGTGCTTAATGGTTGGTCACTGCCCCGGTCCTTCAAATTTCCACCCAACTTTTAACGAAAATCTCAACTTTGATTTACCCCGTAGGATATTACTTTTCATAAAAAAGGCAATAATTTAAAATACACTATCCAACGGGGTAAACCACAAATCTTCGATACGAAATCGAGCGGGGAGTGTTTTGTTACCTGCATTTCACTCAATAATTTCAAATGATAATTCTGCTTCAATTTCTTCAATTGTTGGCAGAGAAGATTTATATTGATCAGGCAAAATTTTTGTTAATTGATACTCACTAATTCCGATTGGCTTTTTTATATCTTTAAAAGAGTATTCAACAACAGTATCATCTTTTGATTTGCAAATTAATAAACCAATAGTTGGATTATCATTATCCTCT
>JAYEKN010000121.1 GCA_034661015.1 Candidatus Cloacimonadota bacterium | reverse complement strand
AATCCGATTTGAGAATGGAAGTCTTGCTTCAATCGGACTTGACTTGCAACGTAGTGCGAGTTAAGAACGATTTTTTTATCTCCGCAATTCTTAAGTCGAACTTCGTCTCGACTCAAGTCTTGCTACACTCGGACTTGGCTTAACAGGCGTTGCCGGTTGAGTTAAGAACGATTTTGATTATTCCTCGCAATTCTTGCATTAATCAGACTTGGCTTAACAGGAGTTGCCGGTTGAGTTAAGAACGATTTATTTTATCCCCGCAATTCTTAAGTCGCATTCCTGCGTCATTGCAACTCAAGTCTTGCTTTACTTTACCATCATCAAAAACCTTATTTATTTTTCTTCCGTTCTGCACTCACTTTTTTAATCTCTTTTTGCTTCGCTTATTTTAGATTAAAAAAAGTGACTACAGGACATATTCAACTTCCGAAGTTAAAAAAAGTTCACCCTGTGAAAATAGTTTCATATCTTTTAAACTTATCGAGACTTAATCCCCGCAATGCCCTCTCCTAATTTTAGGAGAGGGTTAGGGAGAAGTTTAAAAAAAGGTAAAAAGGTAAAAAAGCCAAAAGCTAAGATAATTCCTTCGGAATTATTCATATGCCCTGAGAATGCGGAAGCCTACGAGGCCGCCACTGCCAGACGGGGCGACGCCGTACCGGTCAGCCACACGACAGCCGTCCGCGCCGCCGTTCCAGTAACCGCCACGTAGCACACTGTCCAATCCGCTATTTGGTCCGGTGGGGTTTTCACTTGGTGAACTACTATAATAATCTGAATCATACCAATCCCAGCACCATTCCCAAACATTACCGGACATATCATAGATATCCAATTGATTAGGTAATTTAGTTCCAACTTCATGGGTTTCATTTCCGGAATTAGAATCATACCAGGCATAATCAGGTAAATCTCCCTCATCATGGCAACCGGAATAGCGATAATTGTCATTATCGCCTTCGTTTCCACCTCTCGCTGCATATTCCCATTCTGCTTCGGTTGGTAAGCGATAGCCATTGACATCAAAATCACAATCAGGATCGAAACTATTCCCCCAATTATCAGGATCTGTATCACCATCGACGGAATAGCAAGGTGTTAAACCTTCTTGCATACTCTTCTTATTACAAAATTTAATCATTTCATACCAGGTTAAATATTCTACAGGTTTATTCTCTCCTGCGAAATATGAAGGATTATAACCCATAACATTTTCAAATTGTGCTTGTGTTACTTCATATTGTCCAATGTAGAAATCATCAAGAGTTACTTCATGCAGAGGTAGTTCATCGTCACCACCTTCATTAAATTGGTCGCCCATTTCAAAGGTACCGCCTTCTATAAATATCATTCCATCAGGTGAGTCACCGGGCGTAAAAGTTATATTAATTATTTCTTCCAGAACAAATTCATGATCTCCTGTAGTTGTTTGAACAGTCATCGTTGTTGCAAAAATTACAGAAAATAAAGCAACTATCGCTAATATAATTATCACTGATTTTCATTGAGGGAAAAAGCAATCATAAAATTTCATTTTCCAAAAATTACTGTTAGCTGAAAAAATATTTAACTTCCAAAAATTATAATTGAATCTAAGCTCAAATGCTTTATTACTCCCATCTTATTGGAACAAATCAATCGAATTTCATTTCTGAAATTTATTCCACGGCAATTTTTCCCTTCACAAATGCTACATAAATGAAGGTAATAAACCAGAACTATAATTTTTCAACAAAATGATAATGATGAGAAAGTGTTTGTATATTATTTCTCGGAGATTCTAAAACCCTGTTATAATGCGATAAAATCGAGCAAAATGTAAGAGCAAAATTAGCAGGGTGAATTTTATCTATTTTTAACTTGACGTTTCATTGCGTTTTATTACCTTCGTATTTATGGATATATTAGATTTTTTTGATTCGCCTAAAAACAGAAAGCAGGTGCTTTACGAAGCCCTGCGAAAGAGTATTGTCGAAAAATGTACTGACAAAGAAGTATGTAAAAAGTTCAATCTTAAATTTAATACTTTTCGATCGTTAAAAGCTGATTTTTATCAGGCAATAAGAGAAAATAAAGATTTTTCACTAACATTTTTTATTGAATCAAAAGTCGGGAAAAGAAGCAAAATTGAAAAAAATCTCGAAGAAAAAATTATTTCATTAAGAAGAAACAATCTGTCTATCGTTGATATTAAATCAATTCTATCGGGAGAAAATGTAAATATTAGTTTGTGGAAAATAAATAATATTCTCAAAGAAAATAACCAGCCAACCCTTTCAAGAAGAACATCGAGAGAGAAAAAATGTGTAAAATTATCAAACAGAATTCAAGCACCAAAATCCATGCCACTTGACTATCTCGTTTCCCAAAAATTTGATTCACTCAGTGGTAGTATTTTCTTATTTTATCCAATTTTGAAAGAAATTAAAATAGATGAAATCATCAATAAATCCGGTTATCCGGAAACAGAGCAGTTAAGTAAGCTGAATATGATTTTATCTTTTATTGCATTGAAATTAAATAATACGGAAAGAATCTCTCACGACAGTGATTACCGAATAGATCGCGGATTGGGACTATTCAGCGGCTTGAATGTTCTCCCAAAAAATGCAACTCTTTCATCATATTCTTACAAAATAAATCGCCAGATGAATAAAGAATTCATTCGATTATTTACTGATGCTGTTTCTCGTATTATCCCGGAATCCGGAGAATTTAATCTTGATTTTACTACAATTCCTCATTGGGGAGATGAGAGTGTTTTGGAAAAACATTGGTCAAATACAAGGCACATCGGCCTGAAAAGCATTTTGGCAATGCTGGTTCAAGATCAGCATGAGAGGAATATTGTCTATACGGATTCTGAGATAAAAAACAATAGTCAATCCGATGCTATATTGGAATTTATCGATTTTTACAAAGAAAGTAATAAAAAGATTAATTGTTTAATTTTCGATTCTAAATTTACTACATATAAAAACTTGAGTAAGATAAATGTAGATAAAATAAAATTCATAACCTTGAGAAGGCGAGGCAAAAAGATTGTTTCAGATGCTCTCAAAGTACCAAAATCAGATTGGACAAAAATCAAATTATCCAACAAATTTAGAAGAAAATATCGCAATCTTTTAGTTCATGATTCTAAAACAAAATTGAATGATTATGATGGAGAAATCAGGCAAATAGTAATTACGAATAACGGGAGAAAAAATCCGACATTTTTAATTACAAATGATTTTGATATAAGCATGAAAGAAATTGTGCTTAAATATGGTCAAAGATGGCTGATAGAACAATCTATAAGCGAATCTATTGATTTTTTTCATTTGAATAAACTAAGCTCATCAATTATTGTAAAAGTAGATTTTGATTTAACTATGACGCTTGCTGCTCATACAATCTATAAACTTTTCACCAAAAAAATAGATGGTTTTGGAGATAAAAAAGCGAAAACTATTTACAGAGATTTTATTAAAAACCATTCCCGATTTGAAATTTGTAAAAAAACCAAAATCATAAAAATAACTATAAACAAAAAATCTCATCTGCCTTTTATTATTGATTGCGATTGGTTCAAAAATGAAATTGCTATCCCATGGTTATATGATTATAAAATAAAATTTGAAGTCAGCAATACATCATAATTTTGCAATTTGAGTTCGTAATGAAAATCAGTGACTGTTAATCCCGGGAATCTTAAAGTGTGGGAAATGGGAGAAGCAGATGATACAAGCCAAGAAGAAGATATCTTCTATGAAGAAGTCCTGTCGTTGTTGATG
>JAYEKN010000120.1:12375-17459 GCA_034661015.1 Candidatus Cloacimonadota bacterium | reverse complement strand
GCTTTTCCAAAGCGTTATTCTGCAAGGATGTGCTTTTCACAAAGAGAGTTTTTATCTGATTTGAAAATAAATATGAAGAACGATTTCCCTACTTTTTCCCAAATATTTAATTTAGGTAAATTATTGCAAGCATATTTCAAAAAACTTTCGCAACTTTGCACCCCAGACGTACATTATTTTCAACTAATTTTATATTTGCCTGCAAGGATTCTCCGTCCGATAATTCCACAAGTTTTGAAAGAAGGAATGGAGTAACGGATTTCCCTGTGACGCCTTGTTCGTCTGCAACTGCAAGTGCTTGTTTTATAAATTCATCCATTACTTCAAACGGAATTTCATATTCTTCAGGTATAGAATTAGCAAGTAATATTCCATTTGAGAAACCCAATTCACGCTCATTTTTATAAAATTGAACGACTTCATCCACAGAGTCAATCCGTTTGACCTTCTGCCGTGATCTCTTAGAATAAAATGCCGGAAAGTGATTGGTTTTATATCCGTAAACAGGAACACCAAGTGTTTCGAGATATTCAAGAGTCTTTGGAATATCGAGGATAGCCTTTACACCTGCGGAAATGACAATTACGGGGGTGCGTGAAAATTCTATCAAGTCTGCGGAAACATCGAAAGTTTTTTCGGCGTTTCGGTGAACTCCCCCAATACCTCCTGTGGCAAAAACTTTTATCCCAGCGAGATTTGCTGCGATCATTGTTGCAGCCACAGTTGTCGCTCCGATTTCTCCTTTTGTAAGCACATTACTAAAATCAGATCTGGAAACTTTTTTTACATCAGGTGCTTTGGCGAGGAGTAGGAGGTCTCCATCATCCAAACCAATTTTTATTTTACCATTCATCAAGCAAATGGTTGCTGGTATTACGCCCCTTTGACGGGCAATGTTTTCCAAATTTTTAGCAACTGCCAAGTTTTGCGGATAGGGCATTCCATGAGAGATGATTGTAGATTCGAGAGCTAGGATTGGTTTATTGGTTGTAATTGCCTTATTTACTTCCGGGCTAAAATCAAGCAAATTTTTGTTCATCTTTTTTCTCCTGCAAAAATTATCCGAAAATCATTTTTCATACTAACGATCTTCCAACCATTTTTTTTACAAATTTTTAATAGCTTTTCCTTAGAATATTCATATTCGCGTTTGGAATCATCATGATCCAGAACAAGTTGTATATTGGGTAAATTATTACTAAAAGAAAGTTGTAACATTTGTAAATCACCGTTAGAATTTCCAAAGGCAAATATCGGTTTTATCCCGATTCTGTTTTTAATATTCAATGCTTTAATCGTGTCTGCATTTATGCTTTCAAATTTGTTATCCCGAATAAATTTTACGGCAGAGTCGGAATATTGGAACGAAAGTTTAATCTCAGAACCAATGATAAAGTTTTGGGGAATATAAAGATATTTTTCGCAAAAAGCTCGGATAAATCCTTGTGTAGAGCCGGATACAATGTAAACTTGAAAGCCGTATGCGTGTAAATATTTTATCAAATTTATCATCGGGACGTAAAACAAATTTCTGTAGGGGATATCATTATCAGGATTTATTTGTTTTTCAAAAAACAAATCAACAGATGCGATATATTCTTGCTGGGTTTTTCCAAAATGATCCGGTCCTATTAGCTCATCCGGATGATGCCAGAGATATTTCAAATTGTTTTCTGCTATCGCTTTGTATGGTTGAATATTAACTAAATTTGAATCTTGTGAGATTTGCTTTTTCAGATGCTCAATCGCCATCAAAGCACTAACATACATGGGTCTTTCGCAAAGTAAAGTTCCATCTAAATCAAAAACAGCTATGCGTTTGGATTGAGGAACAAAATTTGGATTGCCGGGATTAGATACATTTTCAACAAATTGGACAATTTCACTTTTAACCGCAGTATTATTCCAAGTTGTTAACTCATCAAATTTTTGTTTTCCAACAGATTGATTTATCGAACAACTTACCAGAATAAGCAACAACGCCGAAATAGGATAGAAATATTTTATTCTTTTTCTTAAATAATGTTTCATATTATTATATTTTTTACCATGAGACTCTATTTAGAGCCCATCCGTAAACTCTGAAACCTTGCGGATGGTTGGAAACCTCCGCAATGGTTGAAATTGTAAACGACCACCTTTGCGGAGGTTGCGGATAACAAATCCCATTGAAAAGTAACCATCCGCAAGGTGCTTAAAAATACTACTTTACGGATGGACACTATTTAGAGCTTGTCCGTAAAGTACTATTTTCGACCTCACCCCGACCCTTCCGCCAGCTGGCGGAGAGAGGGAGATAAAAGTTCCCCTTCTCTTTAAAGAGAAGGGGTTAGGGGATGAGTTGTAAAAAGGATGAAGAATATATTTTACTTGATATACTAGTTTACGGACAGACACTATTTAGAATCGGCACGAATCAATTTGCGCCAAGTTTTGTAGGGGGATGTTCCTTGACAAATTAATATTTTTTATATTGTCTGATTATTTTCTTAGAACTTTACCTTCACCCATAACAAATCGCGGGAAAGAAGCAAGATAAAGGGGATTTTTATCCCAAACGAGCAAACTGGCTTTTTTGCCTTTTTCAATCGTTCCATACTCGTCTTCAATTCCAAGAATTTTTGCATTTTTGTATGTGATAATCGAGATCGCCTCCTCCTCTTTCATTCCGAAGATCATAAAGAATTTAAGACTATCACGCAAAGCAGTAGTCTGAATTACAGGATGATCCGTCATAAGTCCGTAAAATGCTTTTGATTTCATTAGGAGTTCGGTATTCTGGTAAAATGCGTGTTTCAATTCTACTTTGTATGCCAGTGAGCCGAGCGGTCCATAAACGATTGGAATATCATTTTTTGCGAGCTCATTAAAAATTTCTTTATGAAAAACATCACCGGTATGTTCAGCAGTTACCTTGAGTCCATATTTTTTTACCAATTGGATGAGATAAAGCACATCGTCTTCTTTGTGGACATGAACTTTTGCAACCTTTTTACCGGAAAGAAGTTCAAACAAAGCATTTTCTTCCGGATTGAATGCCAGTTCATATTCCTGATTTATGATTTCTTTCTCTATTTCAAAATCCTTTTTAGAAAGTTTCTTGTCCTTATTATTTTGCTTTTTCTTCAGTTCAATCAACTGTTTTTGCCTTTTCAGTTCAGTCTTTTTCTTTTTGATAAGTAGGTTGTCTAATTTATCCTCGAGAAGAGAGTAGATTCCCATTCTTGTGTTGGGTCGTTTTCCTTTCCACATCGTAGTGGAACGTGGATTAAAACCGAGAGCCATCTTGAAACCATAATCTTTTATTAAAGCTTCATTGCGATTCTTTGCAAAAATCCTAATAACTTTTGCTCTTCCACCGATCAGGTTTCCGCTTCCCGGTACACTGCAAGTATAAAGAACGCCAAAATCAACCGCATCGAGCATTGCTCTGTCATCAAAATAAATACTATTCAGCGGATCGTTATTTGGAGTTATTTGATCAATTATATCGTTTCCTTCCGCTTCATCTCCGGGTTCTCCTTCCCGAATCAAACCGATGTGTGAATGACCGTCAATAAAGGCTGGAGTTACATAACCTTCATAATCCGCTTTGATCTTCTTGGATACAACATCCACGATTTTATCGCCTTCGACAATAACCGTTTTGTTTTCATATTTGGTTTTGCCATCGTACAAGACATTTGCACGAATTACAGTTTGTTTCTTAGTCACTTTTCCTCCTGAAAATTTATTTGGATTTTTGTTAAAAACATATTTTTGACCAATTATTGTCAATGAAAAAGGGTAAAAGTTTTTAAATTATCGTATTCCCCAAGATTGAATTTAAAAAAAGAAAAGTATTTTTCTCTTTCCAATGGAATTCAAATCAAAATATCTCTCGGTGCCTGCGGTATTCTTTGACTACCTTCTGTGGAATGATTTTTCCTTTTTTATTTTACAGGGTGGTTAATCTTTTTTATAGTTTCAATTAAATAATTTTACGAATTCATCAGCAGATTCCAAAATGTCACCGGAAATTCCATCACCGAGTTTCGTATCTTTCACACTCACGCCGATAACTTTGATATTCACATCAAAAGATTTTTGAAGGTATTCGATTATTAGCAAAATCGAACTTGTGTGAGTTGAGGTGGCAAAGGTGCTAATATCATTTTCTGAAAGAAGAGAAATTGTTCCGACCTTCTCTTTATTTTTTACAGCATCTATAAAAATGATAAACTCGGGCTGTAGTTGAGTCATAGTTGAAAGATAATTTTCGGGAGTAGTATTTGCAATTAGAAAATTAAAATTTTTTATGGAAAATTTTTGTAGATTTTCGACAATATAAAGACCAACAGCATCATCACGACGTCGTTTGTTTCCTAATCCTACAAATAAAGTTTTCCTATTTTGTACTTTTTTTATGAGATTTTTTATATTATCAGAAAACATCTTCAATTACGACGCGTTGCCTACATTTCGGACATAGTAATTTGTAATAATCTTCCCTACGCAATTTATCTTTGATTTTTGATTCGGGCAATTTGTAATTTTTCTGCTGGATTCTGGCAAGCAGATTTGGATTTGCATAAGCTTTTGCTCCGAGTCTTTCGATAATCCAATCCAAATGATCAACAGGAGCGATAATTTCACCGCAATTTTGACAAACAAGGACATCTTTTTTGATTGTCATTGTATCTGCACTTTTATCTGAAGAAAATACAGCCGTAACATATTCGTTAGACTGCTTTATTCCATCACCTGTTATGCAATGTTCTACGCATTGCCCACAATAAATGCAATGGGAATAATTTATCGTCAGAGTTCTGGTTTTATCTTCTTTAGAATCTACTACATCAATTGCTTCCGCAGGGCAAACTTTTGCACAGGTTCCACAGCCAACGCATTTATCCTCATCGTATTTAGGTTTTCCTTTGAACTCTTTTATCGGGGCATACGGTTCTTTTGTAAATGGGTATTTACTCGTAACCGGCTTTGAAAATAAAGAACCGATCGCTTCTTTCAATTCACGCAGTTTTGGTAAAATCATTTTATTCTCCTTTTGGATTTAGCCACAAAATCACACAAAAAGGCACAAAATT
>JAYEKN010000120.1:0-12275 GCA_034661015.1 Candidatus Cloacimonadota bacterium | reverse complement strand
GTATTTACTCGTAACCGGCTTTGAAAATAAAGAACCGATCGCTTCTTTCAATTCACGCAGTTTTGGTAAAATCATTTTATTCTCCTTTTGGATTTAGCCACAAAATCACACAAAAAGGCACAAAATTCTTCTTTATCTTTTTTTCGTGTTTTTGTGAGATTTTGTGGCTCATGTCTGTTATTCCTGCAGTTCTTTATCTTCTTCATAACGGTCAACGATAGTTTCATCACAGAGTTTTATGTCAGCTCGATGAGCAGCACGAGCGATTGCATGCGCAGAAACCGGTGAAGTTAATAGAATGAAGATTGCGCAAAGGATTGCTTTGAAACCCATCGCTGTAAAACCGGAATAGACAAACACGCCAATTAAAATACCGGCTGAGCCAAAAGTAACACATTTTGTTGCGGCTTGTAACCTGTTATAAACATCAGGTAAACGGATTAAACCGAGCACTCCGAAAAAATCAAATAGAATACCGAATCCAATAATTATATAACCAATGGTTTGGTTTAAACTAAGCATCTAATGATCTCCCTTCCATAAATTTTGCTAAAGCTAAAGCACCAATAAAACTCTGCAAACCCCAAGCAATACCAATATCAATATAAAATGATCTGTCCAGAGCAATGGCAAGAATTGCACAAACCCCGATTATTAGCACTCCGAGAATATCAATCGCAACAATACGATCTGCTACCGATGGACCTTTCACAACTCTGATTAGAATAAATAAAGAGCAAAACAATAATATATTTATTAATCTGTATTCAAAGGGAATATTTTTTAAAACGAAAAAATTTATTACTAAAAAAGCAACAATAACAATCAAACCGATTAACCACTTAAAAGTTTTCATTCGAAAATTTCCTCCAATATTTTTTCAAATTTACCACCAATTTTCTTTGTTGCTTCTTCTGTGTCCTCAGTGAGCACATCAATCCAATGAATATACAAAAATTGATTTTCTTTATCAACATCAATGGTCAATGTGCCGGGTGTTAGAGTGATTGAGTTCGCCAACATTGTTAAAGCAGAATCTCTTTTCAATTTTGTTTTGATCTTAACAATTCCGGGTTTTACGGGTAGCTTTGGATGAATGACAATATAAGCGACGTGAAAATTTGCTTTTAACATTTCCCAAAAAAGTTTTACGATATATTTGATTGAATAAAAAATTCTGTTAAGATGAAATTTTCTTTCTGTTACGATTAAAATTTCTCCGGCAAAAATGGAGGTAACAAAAGATAAAAGCAATCCGGCAATGAGCGATTCGAGCGAAAACTTCATAGTGATTAAGATCCAGACCAGAAAAGATAAGAAGAAAACAGTTATACGGCTTTTAGTTTCTAATTTCATTATAAACTCCCAAGGAAAGGTAATATTTTATCAATGTATTGAGTTTTGTTAATTACGTTATTCACGACAGGATCAAGAGTAACGGTCTTTATTGATGGAATCAACAGTATTGAACTAACCAAACATAAGAAAGCAAGAACAATCAGCACAAATTTCATTGTGGCAGGAACTTTTTCCAAAATGCCCTTAAAATTACATTTTCCATAAAAGACATATTTTTGAACTTTCAAAAAATAAGCAAGTGTAATAATACTTAATAAGGCGGCAATCACACCGACAAAGGATTGTCCTGCTTGGAAACAAGCAATTATTATTATTAGTTTGCTAAAAAATCCATTAAAAGGCGGTATGCCGGAAATAGATAACGTTCCTACCATTGTTGTTGCAGAAGTAACAGGAAATTTTTTTGACATTCCTCCTAATTCCCTGATATCACGAGTTCCGGTTGCATATTCCATAGCACCGCTATCAAGGAATAAGAGAGATTTGAAAATGGAATGATATAAAAGATGAAGAATTCCACCTAAAATTCCGAGAGGAGTTCCAAGTGCGAATCCGAGAATAACATAACCGATTTGACTAATACTGCTGAAACCCAATAATCGCTTAAAATCCCACTGAACAAGGGATAAAAAGCCACCAATGACAATGGACAAAGTGCCGAGAAGTAATAGAATTGTTAAAACGACAGGAGGAGCGTTAAAAACATTATAAAATATTCTTACGAGAGCATACACACCGAGTGTCTTTATTAAAACACCGGAAAGCATTGCGGAAATGGGGGCGGGTGCAGATGGATGGGCATCAGGAAGCCATGCATGGAAGGGAACTAAAGCGGCTTTCAATCCAAAGCCGGTAATGAATAATCCAAACACAAGGAATAATATTTTTGAATTTTCGGTGTTTTGCAATATATGGCCAACCTGTGCCATATTTAAGGTGGAAGTAACACTATAAAGAATTCCGATACCGAATAAGATTATGGTAGAAGTTATTGCACCCATTGTGGCATATTTAAATGATGCTTCGAGTTCTTCTGCTTCTGTTCCGAAAGCAACAAGTGCATAAGCGGAAATCAAAGAAATCTCCATAAAGACATAAAGGTTAAAGAAATCTCCGGTAAGAATTACACCATTCATGCCAACGCACATTAACATAAAGAGAGCGAAAAAATTCCATTTCCCTGTAAAATGTTCAATATATTGAATAGAATAAAGGGCAGATAAAAAAGCGACCAAACTAACCACTATCAACATAAAAGCAGAAAAATTATCCAAAACAAGACCGATAGTAAAAGGAATATCCCAACCGCTCGTGTTTGTTAATATCATACCACCATGTGCGGGAAGTTTAAAAAATGCAATTATTGAGACGATGAAAATCCAACCGGTAGCAGCCAAAGCGATTGCAGCCGCAATATTTTCTTTCTTACGAGCAATCAGGGCAATGAGAAATGCCGCAACAAGCGGAATAAAAATAAACTGTGATAAAATCATCCTTTTAATCTCCTGATTTTTGTAATATCTAAGGTTTTGTATTTTTCATAAATTCTAATTGCAAGGGCAGACATCAAAGCTGTAATACCAAGTTCAATAACAATCGAAGTTAAAACAAGTGCCTGAGGAAGCGGGTCAACCATATCCGATGGTAAAATATGCAAACCTTCTTTAAGAATCGGGACAAGTGCACCGGTTCTGTAAGCTATTAAAATAAGAAATAGATTTACCGAATAGCCCATTATGCCAATTGCCAGTATTATTTTTATCAAATCCCGCTTTGTAATCGCACCATAAACGCCAACGAGAAATAGAAAAAAGCACATTATATACAGTATCATAGTCCTATCCTTCTTTCCTTTGATATGAAGCTAAGTAATAGAAAACCAAGTATAATCCCATTCCAACTTTTACACAAATTATTAGATTAAAAACCGGAATATAACCGGCACTGATAATATGGTACAAAGTACCTTTACCCATAAAATTTTGTAAGAAATGTCCAAGTGAATATAAACCGATAAGACCTATGACTATGAACAAAATTCCACCCAAAGCCTCCAAATTATGCATTGTGGCAATCTTCATTCGCTCATTCACATAATTTTTCCCAAATGCAAGGGTTAGATGAACATATGAGAGTGCCATAATCACACCACCGGCAAATCCTCCACCGGGTGAAAGATGACCGTGTATAAATATATACAGCCCGAACAAGAATATCAACCAAACGGTAAAACGAGTTATTGTTTTAACAATTAAGGACATGCCCTCATTGGGATATTTATTATGCATTTCTCTTCTTCCTTCCGATTTTTCGCAAAACGGTTAAAGAACCTAATATTGCTGTAAATAGAATTGTTATCTCTCCAAGTGTATCATATACACGATAATTTAGAATAATTGAAGTTATAATATTTTGAGAACCGGTTTCATCGCCGGCATTAACTAAATAATGTTCTGCGACGCGAACGATTGGTTTGCCAAAAGACGGTAAATCTTTCAGGGCAAAAATACTAAGGACAAATATGCTAACGAGAATTACTATAGCAATGATCGTTTCGGGAACATCTCTTTTTAGAGCAGTCAATGTGATTGAGCGTTTAGCAAATGCTCTTATCAAAATTATCATACATAGAATTTCGAATACAAATTGGACAAGAGCAAGATCAGGGGCGCCTAAGAACAGAAATGCCAAAGACAAAAACAAGCCGACGATGCCAATCGTGATGATCGAAGAGAGAATATTTTTAATCTCCAAGCAAGCTATTGAGCCGATTATCATCACTGCCAAGATAAAATAAAGCCACAATTCAACAGGCACTATTTCCTCCTATTATTTATTCCAAGGGATAAAGATCCAATGGAATTGATTGAGATAATAAAATTATTATACATTTTATTAAACCATTTATGTTTATAATGCATTAACAAGGATCAGTGTTACAATTACCAAACCGGCTAACATCCACATTGCATAAGTATGAAGTAAACCGGTATGTAGCTTATGAAAAATTTCACCAAATCCGAACGAAAAATCTTCAAACCATTTATATATATCGAAATATTTTTTTTCTGCCATTTTGTAAATTTGTCTAAATGGACTCATTTCTTTTATTTCATTATAGAAATCTACACCGGTAACTCTATTTGCTTCGGTAGTCGGTTTTGTGCCTACATATACTTCATCGAATCTTACTTTTTTGAAAATAAGATAAATAACCGCTCCGAGAATTATCGAGATAGCGAAAAGAAACATAATAACTTTTGTGCTATAGAAGCCCAGCAGAATATCCTCTAACAACGTGCCTGCCGGTAAAATCGGCAGGATAAATATTTTTACGGGAACAGCAAAAGCAAGCACACCAAAAATCACACAAAGTAAAGTGAGAAGATTGTTTGCAAACCAATTTACAAAAGGAACTTCTTTAACATCATCATATTTTTTTGGTAATTTGCTTAAAAAGATTGCATGAATAAATTTGATAAAACTGGCAAGGGTAAGGGCGCTACCAAAGACAGCGAGAACAAGACAAGTATTAATGATAATTTGCCAAATAGTTCCATGCCTTGAAGCAGTTTCCAAAATCCCTTGGTAAACCATCCACTTTGAGAAAAAACCGTTTAGAGGTGGAATCCCTGAAATGGATAAAGCTCCAATTAGCGCTGCCAAAAAAGTCCACGGCATCTTTCTTGCTAATCCACCCATATCATCAAGATCAGCTGTACCCGTTTGCTTTTCCACGGAACCAAAAGAGAGGAATAAGCTTGATTTGTAAATAGCGTTATTTACCATATGAAATAATCCGCCAATAATACCGATTGGATTTCCGGTGCTAATACCAAGCACCATGTACCCAACCTGACTTACAGCATGGTAACCCAATAATTTTCTCCCATTATGCTGAACGAGAGCCATCATAACCGCAGTAATCAAGGTGAATGCTCCAAGTATCATAACAATACCACGAATAAAGAACGGGATTGTGAATAAACCCATCATTATTCTGGCAAGGAGATAGATGCCGAGAAGTTTATCCATGGCTGCGGGAATAAGGGCAACGCTTTCAATTGGGGCATCTTTTGCGTAATCCGGAACCCATGTATGCATTGGAAATGCTCCGGCTTTGGCAAAGGCTGCGAGAAGAATACAGAAAAATGCTACATAAGATAATCCGCTGGAAAGGGTAAGATGAATATCAAACAAATTCAAACTAAATATGTTCGCAAAAGAAATACCCATTATCCCGGAACCGTTGAGCATTAACTGTTTTATCGCAATGATAGCAATACCGATAATAAGCAAAACGTCCGAACCACCAATAATGATGAACGATTTGTTAGAAGATTCCGTTGATACTTCGCCTTTGAGTAGCCCAAATAAATACAGCATCAAACCGGACAGTCCCCAAAAGCAGATGAAAGCGATAATGTTTGCACTAATTACAGCTCCGTTGGCAAAACTTACAACCAAAGGAAAAAGAAGGAAATATTTGCTTTCAAACTTTTTATCCACATTTTTCAAAGAGTAGATCAGGATGATCAAGCTCAAGATATTTACAAATAAGAGGATAAAATTGGAAAGAGAATCGGTATGTAAAACCTGAGTGTTTAGAATCGAAAAACTCAAGCTGCCGGCAACAAAAGCCTTTATGCTGAAAATCAGGGTTAATAAAACGCCAGCAAATGTCAAAACTTTTTTGATCAATTTCGGAACTACAAGGTTAACGAGAGCAACAATGAGAGGAATTATGACAACTAAAAACAAATAATTATTCCACATTTATCTTTACCTTTCAAAACCTTGCGAATGTTTGAAAACCTACGCAATGGTTTGTGTTTTTATGCTTTATCAAAAATTCTATCAATAGGTGATTTGTCATTTTTCATGATACTTTTACGAATTTTCTCGGTTTTTGCACGAGAAAGAGATAAAAGTTCAGCATCCACTTTTTTATTATTTACATCGGTTGTTCGAATGGTTCGTTCTGTACAACAATAACATGGATCTACAGCAGCGAGGGTAATGAGAGCATCTGCGAGAGGGATACCTACACAGGATGCTTTGTAAGTGGGAATGTTTGAAAAACTGGGAGCACGAACTTTGTGTCTGAGAGGTCTATTTGTCCCATCGCTTCTAATGTAATGGAAAACTTCTCCGCGAGGAGCTTCATATCTTCCGCAACCTTCTCCGGGTGAAATTTCTTTTACCGGATTCAAAACAGGTCCACCGACTTTTGGAAATGCTTTCAAACACTGACGCATTATTTTTACAGAATCAATAACTTCTAACACCCGAACTACAAGTTTATCATATACATCACCGTGCGGAAGAGTAATAACATTTACATCCACTACTTCATAAGCAGTTGGGTCATCACGTCTTACATCTATATCCACACCCGATGCTCTTGCCGTGGGCCCATTTGCACAATAGTTTATTGCATCTTCTTTTGTGAGAATTCCGACGCCTTTTAGTCTTGATCTTAAAACAGGGTCATCCTTTGCCGCACCAGCGAGCATGATCATTTGTTTTTCGAGATCATCAAGAACTTTGTGATATTTTGGAATAGTAGCATTATCAAAATCTCTACCAACTCCACCTACTCTCATCATTGCGTAGTGGTTTCTGTTGCCGGAAACGAGTTCTGAAAGTTGAAGAATGGGTTCTCGGTATTTCCAACACCACATCCAGAGTGTGTCGTAGCCGATGAAATGACCGGCAAGTCCAAGCCATAACAGATGACTGTGAATTCGTTCAATTTCCCCAATCAAAACGCGTATATATTTTGCTCTTTCCGGAATTTGAATATCATCAATATCCTCAATAGCATTTACTAAGGCGAAAGGATGAGAAGTGGAGCAGATTCCACAGATTCTTTCCACTAAAAATATTGATTGAGTATAACTCATTGACTCCGATAATTTTTCGTGTCCTCTGTGCATCCATCCGGTTTCCATTTCAATATCTACGACTTTTTCACCTTCTACCTTTATATCAAAGAATTCTGCTTCTTCCAAAAGCGGATGAAAAGGACCTAAGGGAATTCGACATTTACTCATGTTTTTCTCCTAAAATTTATACAGATAGCCATTATTTATCTTTATCACGTTTCAATCTCATTGGATGATCTGTTTCTTTAAAATGAGGATTTTCGAAAGTCAACAACTTTTTTAAATCGGGATGACCTGTGAACTTAATTCCGAAAAGGTCGTACATCTCTCTTTCGATCCAGTTTGCACCTTCAGTGATGGAAACGATTGAATTTATTTCCGGATTCTTTAATCCTGTTTTCACTCTGGGATTATAAAAAGTTCCTGTTTTATCATCGGAAAAGTGATATAATACTTCAAGACCATCGTAAACTTCTGTGGCAGTACAAATGGATAATCTACATCCCATATTATTGAATAGATAATCGGCTACTTCCCGAATATCTTCATTCTTCACATTAAAATAATATCGCTTTCGCGGTTTATTTTCAATGATCTTTGTAAATTTTCCTTCAAACTTTTTGAAAAATTCTTGATTCATATTTATTTCCTAATAGTTTAAGCAATTACAAATTTTATGTTAGTGTTCCAATCAATTTAACCAAACCATCAATCATAGCTTCTGGTTTTGGCGGACATCCGGGAATAAATGCGTCAACCGGAATAATTTTATCTAATGGAGCTCCAGCACGATTATAACTTTTTTTGAAAGTAGCACCCCCCACAGTACAAGTTCCAATGCCGACTACGAAAATCGGTTTTGCAGCTTGTTCATACAGTTGCCTAAGACGGGGAGCTACTTTATGGTTTACTACACCGGTACAGAGCAAAACATCAGCATGGCGAACAGAGCCAACAAGTTTGATACCGAATCTTTCAATATCATATGCAGGAGTAATAAGATCGAGAATTTCAATATCACAATTATTACAAGGACTGACACTTACGTGAAAAACCCAAAGAGATTTTGTTAATATTTTTGTATATAATGACATTTATTACACTCCTAAAATTGCCAAAATTACTGCGATAAAAGCCAAGGGACTGGCATATCTCCAAAAAAATTTTAAAGCGGAATCTATACGAACACGGGGATTTGTATTTCTAATTAAAATCATAACAACTACTATCAGTAAGTATTTTCCTATCCCACCGATGATGCTACCAAACGATGTGAAATGAAAACCACCCCAGAAGAGGATGACAAGCAACATTGGTAAAAATACGTACATCATAAAATGGCAAAGTTTCCAGAGAGCGAGAAGCGGACCGGAATATTCCATCAAAGTTCCTTCAACAATTTCCGTTTCTGCTTCGGCAATGTCAAAAGGTCGCAAACCCATTTTTGCTTGAATACAAATAATGCCGATAATGAAGGCGATAATTCCCGAAGCCGAACCGATTATCATACCATTTGTTTCCTGAAATCCGATAATCTGATGAAAATTTATCTTATAACCGGATTGAATTATTGGAACAAGTAAAACGAGGATAAAAGCCAAATCATCAGAAAGAACCATCTTCATTTCGCGGCTTGCACCAATACTTGAATAAATATTTCCGGTAGAAGACGCTCCGATTATCATTGCTACGGAATAAATTGCCATCAAATAAACGATGAAGAGCAGATCTCCGCCAATTCCCATCTCCCAGAAAAAAGCAGCACCCACTAAAGTAGAAGACATTAATACAGTTGCAAAAGCGATAATAGGGGCTATAATAAATAAGAAATAAGGGGAATCTTTGATGAGTATAACCTCTTTGCCCAACAACTTAAAAACGTCATAGAAGTTTTGCAACAACGGTGGTCCCTGCCGAAATTGGACTCTGGCGGTAACTTTTCTGTCAACCCAATCAACGATCAAACCAAAAACGGTTACAAAAAGGAAACCGGGGAAAATCAATAAATAAAATAAAAATTTCAAACTATCAATAACCATACATTTCTCCGAGTATTAGGAAATAATTTTACTTTTCCAATTTATTTTCTTTAGCGCGCCAACTCTTTGTTCTCACAGCAATGTGTTCACCCACAAAAAATAGATTCTCAGCCGGATTCTCTTCTTCAAGATCGGCTATCTGAATTCCATCATTTTCTGCAGTTAGTACACATAAAGGTTTGTAATTAGGGTCTTCGGTGATTTGGTTCAGGCAGTAATCACATTTTGCAGTAAGGTAATTTATAGTTTCAGGGAAAATTGTTCCAAAAGGACAAGCAAGAGCGCAACTGTTACAACCAACACATCGCATATTGTATCTCTTTATCAAATTTGTTTCAGTCCGTTCCAAAGCATCTTTGGGACAGGCTGCCACACAAAAAGCGTCCTTGCATTGGCGACAATAAACACCAAATTCTGCGAGTTCGATCAATGAAAAAACACCTCTATTTGCTCCCTCGTGATAAAGGTATCCACAATCAATCTTTTCGAGTGCTTGAGGATCTTTAATAATCTTTGGTAAATCAATCAGAAGTTTCTTCATTACAATTTTTTCCTTCTTTATTTTCTATGAACATATTAATTTTCATAAATTAAATTCATTATTTTTTATTTTATTCTATTTGAAATAAATCCATTTTCGTGGTTTTTCGTGTGATTTCGTGGCTAATTCAACTTTCATTCCCAAATTTTCTCTGCACCTTTTATCATGTCATAACTAAACACGGGACCATCTTTGCAAGCATAATATTCTCCGATTACGCAATGGCGGCATTGACCAAAACCACAGTACATCTTCTTTTCCATAGAAAGATAAATATTTTCGTCTTTGAAGCCTTTATCAACCAAAGCAAAAGTTCCAAATTTCATCATAATGGGAGGACCGCAAACGATTGAAACTGCATTTTTGGGATCAATTTTTATATCGTCCAATAAGATAGGAACAACACCAACTTTTCCATCCCATTTTTCTCCATCCGGAATTTTATCCACACAAGTCATTAAGTGAATTTTATCTATTTTATCCCATTCGAGGAAAAAATTTTTGTAAATCATATCTTCCGGAGAACGAGCGCCAAAACAGACAGTAATGCTTTTGTAATCGTCAATATCGTGGATTAAAGTGAGCAGTAAACATCGCAAAGGAGCTAAACCAACGCCACCACCAAGTAGAAGGACATCTTTTCCTTTAAATTTATCAAGGGGATAACCTTTTCCGTAAGGACCGCGAATACCAAGAATATCACCGGCTTTTACCTTATGCACTTTACCGGTAACAAATCCGGCATTCATGATTGAAACATCCATTTCAAATGGGTCTTGATAATGTGAAGAGGATGGTGTGAACGGTGCTTCACCAATTCCGGGAACTGATAATTCTACAAATTGTCCGGTTTCAAATTTAAGCGGTTTTTCAAGTTTCAGTTGGAAAGTTTTTATTTGAGGTGATTCCTCAATTACATTAAGCACATCTGCTTTTATAACGTCAAAAGGATTCGGAGAATTCAATTTACACCTCCTGTAATTTTTTTATCACTTCTCTCTGATCAATTTCTGCGGGGCATACGGCAATACACCTGCCACAACCTGTACAACCGTATTGAGAAAAATTCTTTTTCATAAAATCAAATTTGCACTGATATCTGTTTCGGAATCTTTCCCAAACTCTTTCTCGTGGACTTCCGCCTCCGGCAACTTCTGCATAACCGGTAAGTTGGCAAGAATCCCAAGTTCTGATTCGCTTAAAATCAGCACCAACACTTTCATCATTTACAATTATACAATAGCAACTGGGGCAAATATTGGTACACCCGCCACATTCAACGCATTCTTTGCTCAATTCCGACCAAACTTTTACATCCTGATTTTTAGAAATTTTAGAATAATCTCTCTTTGCTGAAAAATCTTTATTGATCTCTGATAATTTTTTGTTAACTTTATCACGTTGAACGGTTAATTTTTCAAGAATATCTTCGGGAGCATCTTTCACATTACAATGTTCATACAACAAATCAAGAAGTTTTTCACCTTTTTTGCTACCTAAAGTAACGATATATTTGTCATCAATCTGGCTCAAGTTCAAATCGAAAAGCCCATCATCTTTTTGAGGATAGGGAGTATATTCCATTAGGTTGCAATGGCAACTTTGCAAAGCATCATCGCAATCGCTACTAATAATGTAAGTGTTTTCTCGCCAAATTTTGTAATTAGGTTCAACAAAATTATCTTCAAGCAGTGCTTTGTCATAGATTCGCAGGGCAAGCAAATCACAATTTTTTACACCGAGAACAATTCTTTTTCGGGATTCTGCGGAAGGGGGAAGCACACTTTCCGAAGTTAGATAAAATAGAGTTTTCAAAGGGTCAATAGTGCGATATTTATTTAAAACAAAGTCATTGTCCCCTGAATATTTTTTATATGAAAGATTATCTTTTCCATCATATTCAGTTTGATATGGTAGAAACACATCAAAATTCTCTTGAACATTTTGAATCAATTTAATAAAATCAAATCTTTCTACTAAAAGCGGAATTTTAGAAGAAGCCACTATTTCATCCTTTCACGTGTTTATTTATATGTAATTAATATGAATTAAAATTTGAACCAACTTATATTTTTTTTGCATACTTTTTTTTTCGCAGATTTTCTATGTCAAGCATTTTGGATTAAATTTTCAATCATTATTTTTTCTTGCAGAAATTTTTAAATAAAATTTATCATAACACGAGTTCAATTTTAAACTCCTTACCTGTTGTAACAGAATCCCCTTAATTGTAACCTTTGTGAAATTCTCTCTTCCACGGAAATCTTGACATAAAAAATGACGCAGTTTATTTTAAGAAAAATTTTTATAGTGTGATTTACAAGGTGTCCGCTTGATTTTATGCAAACGGAGAAAAGGGAATCCCGTAATATTCACCAACCGGTGAATTGAATCGGGAGCGGTCCCCGCCACTGTAATCAGCAATTTCGGAGAAAAGTCACTGTCCGC